>JANXMD010000387.1 GCA_025354845.1 Verrucomicrobiota bacterium
AGGCTGCCGTTGCGCCGATGCCGCCAACTCCGGCGCCACCTGCGGCATCCATTCTCGCTCAAACCGGAGCGCGAAGCGTTCGGAATCCGGGGTACCGAGCAGATACCCACACGGCCCCGCTTCGTCCTCAAGCGTCCAGCAGAAACCAGGCTCCAACGTCACATACGGTCCGACAAATCGATGCCCCAACCAGGCGGCATCACTGAATCGACCCGTCGCATCGGCGCCGCCGTCACCGGTCTGGAGGCACACCTGATACAGCGCCGGCAGATCGGCGACCAAGGCAGGTCTGAGTTTCGGAGGGGAGGACATGGGCCTTCGGGCTCACCCTGCCCTGCCTCGTCGCCGAGGGCAATCTGTGGGGGCAGGGGTCGCGAGGGATCGATTTCGGTTTGCCCCGCAATCGCTGGGAACGTATCAAGACGGCGAACCATGAAATCATTCCTCTCTGTCGCCGTGCTCGCCGTCGCGCTCGCCGGCTGCGCCACCTTTGCCCCCGCACCGTCCAAGCCGGGCGGCGCCGTTCATGCCCTCGGAAGCGTGGACTCCGAGGGCTTCACCTACATTTCCGACGGAAGCTGGACCGGCTGGAAGGTCAACGAGGCCAAGGATTCCTGGTCCATCGCCGACGGCTCCTTCCGCGCCAATGGCGGCCGCAGCCATAACTTTTATGTGGGCGCGCTCCAGCCGTTCACGAACTTCGAGCTCAAGGTCGACGTGATGACCCAGACGAATTCCAACGGCGGCATCTACATCCACACCAAGTACCAGGACACCGGATGGCCCTGGGGCGGCTACGAGACCCAGGTCAACCAGACCCACGGCGACTGGCGCAAGTCGGGTTCCGTGTACTCCGTCCAGGACGTGAAGGAAGACAAGCTGCGCGGAGTGGTGAAGGACGGCGAGTGGTACACCCACCACGTCATCGTTCGCGGCAATAACATCAAAATCTACCTGAACGGCGTTCTGGTGAACGACTTCACCGAAGAGGCCGGCCGCCAGGGCGGCAAAGATTTCGAACGCAAGCTCAACGCCGGCACCTTCGCGCTGCAGGCCCACGACCCCAAGAGCGTGGTGCTCTACAAGAACATCCGGGTGAAGAAGCTCTGAGCGGATTCAAACACGGCGCGGACACCGGAATCGCACCGGCGCCGCAACGACAACAGGGCGGCCCGCTTCGGCAGGCCGCCCTGTTTTCAGTCTACTTCAATTCGGCAGGTTCAGCGGGTGCTGAAGCGGAAGATCGTGGTGGTGTCGTAGGTTTCACCAGGACGCCAGACCGACTTCGGAAAGCTCGGCTTGTTGACCGCGTCGGGGAAGTTCTGAGTCTCTAGGCAAAAGGCCCCGTGTGGCGGGAACGTCACACCACCGGTGCAGGTGACCCCCTCCTTGGGGAAGAAGTTCGCCGTGTAGAGCTGCACCCCGGGCCGGTCCGTGAGCACTTCCATCACGCGTCCCGAGTTCGGCTCAACCACGTGTGCGGCCAGCGCCAGCGACTTGCCACCCGAGTTGAGCACGAAGTTGTGGTCGTATCCGGTCGGAGTCAGGCCGGTCTTTTCGATCCGCTCGCCGATGGCATGGGGCGTTGTGAAGTCAAAGGCCGTTCCCGCCACAGGCGCCAGTTCGCCAGTCGGGATCAAGCCCGCGTCACCGGGTGTGTACCGGTCACCGGCGATTTGCAACTGGTGACCATCGATGGGCCCCTGGCCCGCCAGGTTGAAATAGCTGTGGTTGGTCAGGTTGATCGGGGTGGCCTTGTCCGTCGTCGCCCGGTAGTGGATGCGGACCTCGTTGTCGGCGGTGAGAATATAATCAACAGTTACCTTGAGATTGCCGGGATACCCTTGGTCGCCGTCCGGGCTCAGCAGGCTGAAGCGGACGCGGGCCTGTGCGGGCGTCGTCTCGTCTTCCTCCACCTTCCAGACCTTTTTGTCGAAGCCCACCAAGCCGCCGTGCAGATGATTCTCCCCGTTGTTGACGGCCAGCGAGTATTCCCTGCCATCAATCGTGAAACGGCCCTTCGCAATGCGGTTGGCCACGCGACCGGCGATGGCGCCGAAGAACGGATGGCCCGCTAGGTAGCGCGGGAGATTGTCAAAGCCGAGGACCACGTTGCCCGGCTTGCCGTTTCGATCTGCGGTGTGCAGTTCGGTGATGATGAGGCCGTAGTTCATCACCTTGAGAGTGGTGCCCTTGGCGTTGCGGAAGGTGAACAGCGACACCGGAGTGCCGTCGGCGAGGGATCCGAAGGGAGTACGTTCGAGGTTCATTGGAGAATGTCCCGGGCCTGCGGTCCGGCGCTGCGAGCCACCGGGCCCGGAATCGGGAGTGGAATCAAAGTGCATGCAGCCCACCAGCGGAGCCGCAGCGAGAACGCCCAGGCCGGCCAGCGCCTGACGACGGGAAACGGGAGTGTTCATGGGAGGACAATCAGGTAGCGGGAGCAGCCCCATGACACCGCGACCGAAGGAAGAGGGCAACGCCAAAGTCCAAAAGGCACCGTGCCGCGGAAATCCATCCAGAAAACAAAACGAGGCGGACCGAAGTCCGCCCCGTGCTTGAAATGGAGGCATCGGAACCGTGCCCCGATGCCGTCGCTCAGAGAGCAGCCGACTCGGCCCGTTCCTGCGTGGTACGGACCGCAGCCTGGAGGCCGATCATCGGGCGCTGCCCCTTGTGCCACCACAGCACCAGCGCGCTGGCGATGTAGATCGAGGAGTAGGTGCCGGTGATGATGCCGACCAGGAAGGTGAAGGCGAAGTCGTTGATCGGCCCACCACCGAAGAAGTACAGCGAGGCAGTGGCGAGGAACACCGTTCCCGAGGTGATGATCGTACGGCTCAACGTCTCATTGAGCGCACGGTTCATGATCTCCTTGAAGCTGCCCGGGGTGCCGAGTTTCAGATCTTCGCGAATACGGTCGAAGATGACGATCGTATCATTGATCG
>JANXMD010000409.1 GCA_025354845.1 Verrucomicrobiota bacterium
CCAATGATGGCGATAGGGCGACGGGTGCACGGATAGGGCTTCGGGCATGAATCCGACCTGAACGTAGGGATGCAGTCCCGAGTTTCGGTAGGTGTCGAAGATGGCATCGACGATCGTCCAGTCGTAGAGCGGTCGTCCGCGTCCGTCTTCGCCGTAGGCTCCGGTTGAGCCCCATTTCAGTGCCGGAGTGCCGTCGCCCGAGGTGAGCAGACTGTGGGCTCGAAAGTAGGTGGGAGTCTGGGGATCCAGCCGGCCGAGTTGTCCCAGGAGTTTTCGACCATCGGGCTCGGTGGCGTAGTTCGGTTCATCGGCCCCGAAGAACCGCCAGATTGGCTCGAGTACCGGCCCGGGATGGGCCGCGTCCACGGTGATCTCGACGGGAATGGCTCCCTCGGCACCGTGCGCCATCGGGACGACGGCCAGGACGAGCAGCAAACCGACGGCGAGGCGCCGCATCAGACGGGAGAACATTCCGGGAGCCTACGAGCGCGTCTGAAAATTCGGAAGAGTCCTGTTGTCGAGGAAAAGGCTGGATGGCGAGGACCAATCCCGCAGACACGCTCCAAGATGCGGCGGCTGTGGGGTCACGAAAAAGGGACCATTGCGGTGACTTGCATCACCGACCGAATGTCGGGAGGGTTTCGCTCGTCCTTCACCCGCTTGAACCGTCTCACGCCCATGCGCCGCGTCCTTCATTTCCTCGCCTTCGTCGCCTCCGTCGTTATTCCGTTTTCCGCCGCCCACGCGGCAGAGCGGTTCGAACTCCGTGACGGGGACCGCGTTCTCTTCATCGGAGACACCTTCATCGAACGGGAAGCGGACTACGGGTATATTGAGACCCGGCTTACCGCCTCCTTCCCGGAACGCACGGTGACCTTTCGCAATCTCGGCTGGGCCGGCGATTCGCCGATGGGACGCGCCCGCGCCAGCTTCGATTGGAACAAACCCGAGACCGAATGGCTCAAGCGCGTGAAGGAGCAGTTGGCGCTGGTGAAGCCGACGGTGGCCATCCTGTCCTACGGCACGACGGCTGGACTCGAGATCGTCGAAGCCGCGACACCCGCTGATCGCGCCGCTCAGACCACCCATTTCATTGCCGGAATGAAGCAATTGATGGCCGCCATCAACGAGGTGAGCGGACAGTCGGTGCGTTTTGTCCTGTTGTCACCGGTCCCTCAGGGTCCTTCGGCAGGAGTGCTGGATCCGGGTGCTCACAACGCGGTAATGGCTTCCGTCGCCAAGGCGCTCAGCGACCTGGCCACCGAGCAGGGCGCGGGCTACGTGTCGCTGCACCACCTCAACCAGAATCTCAAGGGACTTTACGGCGTCCCCGGGGTGAGTGAGTTCGGTGTGGTACTCAGCCCCAAGGGCTACGAACTGGCGGCCGATCTGATTGCCGAGACGCTCCGGGTTCCCGCGAAGCCAGCCGATTCGACCGACATGCTTCGGGCGGCGATTCTCAAGAAGAACGAGTACTTCTTCCATCGCTGGCGGCCGGAGAACTGGACCTACATCTTCGGCTTCCGCAAACACGAGCAGGGGCAGAACGCGGTGGAGATTCCTCGTTTCGATCCGTTGGTCGAGGAGTGGGATGGAGTGATTGCAGGGCTGAAGAATGTGGACCATCCGGATAAGAATGCGTTGGGCCGCGTCCTTCGGGAATTTGGCGATGGGTCCTTCGGAATGACGACCGTTCGTCAAAATCCGAACCGCAATACCGCGCCGGTGGCCGCGGTCATTGCGGCTCCCGCTCCCCGCGCTCCCCAATCGATCCCCACCTTTGATGTGGCCGACGGATTCGACGTGTCGCTGTGGGCTGAAAATCCGCTCCTCCACAAGCCGATCCAAATGAACTGGGACGCCCAAGGCCGCCTGTGGGTGGCGTCGTCGGAGGTCTATCCGCAAATCAAGCCCGGTCAGCCGGCGACGGATTCGATCGTGGTGTTGGAGGATTCCACCGGCTCGGGTCACGCCGACAAGCACACGGTCTTTGCGAGCGGCCTGCTGATTCCGACCGGTGTGCTCCCCGATAATCGCGGCGGGGTCTATGTCGCCGCCAGCAGCCAGTTGCTGCACTTCGCCGACGCGCAGGGCA
>JANXMD010000424.1 GCA_025354845.1 Verrucomicrobiota bacterium
TCTTCATAGCTGATGGCTTCCAGTTTCCGGGCGTCCAGCACCACGCGCGGGTTAGCGGTAAACACGCCATCGACATCTTTATAAAACTCGCAAACATCGGCCTTAAGCGCTGCTGCCAGGGCGACCGCGGTCAAATCAGAACCGCCCCGGCCAAGTGTGGTGATGTCTTCTTCGGCGGTCTGCGTGAACCCCTGCGTTTGCCGGCAAAGGGGCATCATCTGCGCCATCTCAAGACCTGCGACATCGACAACGACGGGTGGCTCGACCTAGTGGGCTGGGGCGACGACGGCGTGCGGGTGTGGCGCAATCGTGGCAATGCCGGGTTCCACGAAATCACCACGGAACTCGGCCTCGGCGTCCTGACCGGCCAGAAGGTGCTGCAGTTCGCCGCCGCCGACCTCGACAACGACGGCGACCTCGACTTCGTGGTGGGCACCGCCGACCGCCTTCGCGTTTTCCGCAACGATGGCGGCAATGCGAACACGGTGTTGAAGCTCCGTCTGCAGGGCAATCGATCCAACGCCAGCGCGCTCGGGGTAAAGGTCGAACTGTCCGCCGGAGGTTGGCATGGACTCCGCACCGTCCAGTCGCTCCCGGTGGAAATCGGCATCGGCAAACGGGATCGTCTCGACTCGGTGAGCATCCGGTGGTTTGACGCTCGCCAGGACGACGTGGAGGTGGCGGTCAATCCGCGCGAAGTCCGCACCGTGTTTGAATTCATCCTGCCCACCGGTTCCTGCCCGTATCTCTACGTGTGGAACGGCCAGAGCAATCGCTTCATCACCGATGTGCTCGGCGCCGCGCCAGTCGGACTGCCGGTGGCTCCGGGACGGATGATCGAAGGAGACCCCGACGAACAGGTCTGGATCGGCAGCGACCGCGATGTCGTGCCGCGGCATGGGCGAATCGATGTCCGCCTCACGGAAGAATTGCGCGAGGTGCTGTATCTCGATTGCGCCCGCCTGCTGGTGGCGGATCATCCAACCGGCACGGAAGTCCATTCCACGGGAAGATTGGTGCCCGGCCGCCCCTTCCCGGCAAAGGAACTACTCGAAGTCTCCGGCCGCATTCCGCTGCGGGCGGCGGAAACCCTCGAAGGCCACAATGTCACTGCAGCCCTGCAGGCGGTGGATCAGGATCGCGTGTCGCCACCCCGGCTGCTGGGCTCGCACTACCGCGGGCTCGCCGAGACGCATGGAGTAATTTTGGATTTTGGTCCGCTCGATACCGTCGCGCATCCGGTGCTGGCCCTGAACGGCTGGCTGCGCTTCGGCGGTGGCATGGCGAACATCGCCGCCAGTCACCGCGGTGATCTGCCCTTTCCGTTTCCAATTCTCGAAGCCGAGACCGCCGATGGGTGGAAACCAGTGCGAGTCACCGTGGGTGCCCCGGCGGGCAAGACCAAGTCCTACCTGGTGGACCTTTCCGGTGCGCTGCCGACTGGGACCCGGCGACTGCGCTTGACCGCGGCCTTTGAAATCCACTGGGATCGCATCGCGCTCTTCTCCCAGGCAAAGCCGGCAACCATCGCAATCCTGCCCCCGGCTCGCACCGATCTGCATTGGCGCGGCTACAGTGCCTTTGCCGATCTGCCGTGGAGTGAGCCGCTCACTCCGGTGTATGACCGGGTGACATCCAAGGCCAACTGGGTGATCACGCCATCCGGATGGGCCACGCGCTATGGAGCCGTAGACGAACTGATGCAATCCCGCGACAATGGACTGGCGTTGGTCGCCGGCGGTGACGAGCTCGCACTCGAATTCGAGGTGGGTGGCTTGAAGCCGCACGCTGATGGCGTTGTGCGGGACTACTTCCTGGAGATTTCAGGATGGGACAAGGATTCCGATTATCACGTGGTTCGCGGAGACGCGTTGGAGCCTCTGCCTTGGCACGAAATGAACGACCAAAGTTACGGCACCGAGCCTCGACCGGCGTTTCCGAGCGATCGCCTCCACGAGCGATTCAACACCCGCTGGGTGGGGCCGAAGACCTTTGCCCGGCGCGAACCCGGCAAACCTGCCCTTTCGCCAGGATCCAATCGGTAGCGCGAGGCTCTGCCAAGCGGGTGCGTCGGGGGCGCGAAGGATGTTCGTAACAGGCTCGACGTTGTACCCCACAGCTGGTGCGGCCTGTTCGGAGTCCCGTCTTCAGGCGGTCCGGGACCTTCGACCTTGTCCGTTGGACTTTGAACTTTGGACTTTCATGCCTCGCACCGGTCCCTAGGGCCAACGGCCCGTCCCAACCCCAGCCTGGGGTGCGAGCCCCAGGAAACGCCCAAAACAATGCCCCGAAGCACTAAAGGCGCGCTCAAACCTACCCTCATGCAGGGGTGAATTTGGAAAGCACGAAACCAGGAACCGACTTTCGACTTCTTCCGTTGGACTTTGGACTTTGGACTTTCCTTCCCCCCCTCTCTCATCGTCTCCTTCGGGAAAGGAAGTGCCAAGGAAGCCGCCCCCGACTCCTGGTTGTCTCGACGGATCGACCCACTCGTTCTC
>JANXMD010000460.1 GCA_025354845.1 Verrucomicrobiota bacterium
TCGCCCACCGCGAGGCGATCGGGCGGACAACTCATCGGAAGGCACTTCCGAATGGGTTCCAGAGCGTCGGCGGACGCCACGAATGCCACCAGAAATCGAGCCGGATCTTCAGCGCATTGAGCCAGAGGATTGGCTGCGAGAACGGCCCGAAAAGCTCCGGCTTCGAGCACTTGGACCGCACAGTCAACCTTGAGCCGATCCTTCAGAATCGCCTTCAAGGCCGTCGCCAAGGTGGTCGAGTTCCGCTTTGGCGATTGAAAGCAAACGTTGCCGCTATTGAGCACCGTATGCACCGCCGTGCCGCCGAGGGATTCGACCGCGAGGCGGAGATCCGCCATGGCCACCCGCTTGGCCTTGCCAACGTTGATCCCGCGAAGCAGCGCCACGTACTTGCCCATGCCGACAATTCCATCTCGGGATGCCCACCGCCTCAATCGGAATCGGAATCGGAATCGAAACTGGCGCCGAAAAAGAAAAAGCGGGCTTGGGGATGACACACGGTTTCACCGCCCAAGCCCGCCCCCAACCACCACACGGTGGTCGGAAAAATCGTCACGGATCCCGCGATCCGTTATGCCGCCCGCCGCCAACGCAGCGGCTTCGCCGTCTTGTCGCGCACCACCACACCCTGCGCTTCCAGATCCAACTGCACACATTTCGCCCACCATTCCGCATTGGCGCCACCCGGGAACAGTCGCCCGGGCAGGATCGGCCTCACCGCGTCCCACATTGCTTCCTGGGTCAACCCGGCACCGGACCGGGGGAGAACCCGCAACAACGCCGTCTTCATCGCCCCGTATTTAGCCG
Source organism: Verrucomicrobiota bacterium (assembly GCA_025354845.1). Lineage (GTDB taxonomy): Bacteria > Verrucomicrobiota > Verrucomicrobiia > Limisphaerales > UBA9464 > CAIVQB01. The sequence goes on from JANXMD010000460.1 coordinate 808, forward strand.
CGTTCACCTGACGTTGATAGCCGGGCACGTTCACGGAACGAACCGTGACCGTTGGCTCGGTCGGCATACGTCGGGTAGCCATGAATCTTGCGGGGACCCACGGAGGTAACCAAAGACCTCTCGATTCGACAATACGGAATAATTGAGGCGGCGATTCAGTTAGAGGCCGCCGTTGACCACGCGAAATGCGTAGTTCTCCCCATGTCGTTGTCTTTCGGGGAGGGGAGGCCTTTGCGGTTGTTGGATTTCGGCGAACGCCCGCCACCAATGGGAGTGAAGTTTCCTCTCGGGCGAGAGCGGGGGCTGCGCTAGCGTTCGCCCCAACATTCCATGGCTCGCAAACTTTCCTCCATCGCCCCGGACTGGTGGGACTACACCACCCTCGACTCCGAGCTGATCGCTGAAGCCGCCGCCCTGACGCCCCAGCGGCTCAAGCAACTGGGTCGCCCGGGATTCAAGGTCGTGTTCTACGACACGCTGGAAGACTTCTACCTCGCCGAGGCGCTTGAGTACATCGAGGCCTGGCGCCAGAGCACGCCGGACAATCCGGTCGGCATCTGCGGTCCCATCGGTCCCACCGAGCAGCTTCCCCTGGTGGCACGCCTCGTCAACAGCCTGGGACTGAAACTGGGTTCCGCCCACTTCTGGGGCATGGACGAGTGGTTTGACAGCGCCACGGGCCGCGAGGTGCCAGTGACCCATCCCCTCTCCTTCGAGCGCGCCGATCGCGAGCTCTGCTTCAATCGCATGGATCGCGGCCTTCGGATTCCCGAGGCGAATCTTCATTTTCCCAAGGCCGACACCCGCGAATACCGGGCATCCTGGGACGCCGGTGTCCGCTGCGCCGTGATGCAGGGTGGACAGGGGGACATCAAACACTGGGCCTTTAACGATCCCCAACCTCGCCGCGGCAAATGGAAGCATCAGCCCCCGAGCGCGGCGGAATTCCGCAAGCTCGCCACCCGCGTGGTGGATCTCCACCCGTTGACCCTCGCCCAAAACGCCCGGACCAGCGGCGGCGGCAACATCACGCTCGTTCCCGCAAAGGCCATTACCGTCGGCCCGGCAGAAACCTGGAAGGCCGAGCGCGTCTCCATTTGGCACGCCGGCAATCACGACAATCCCCTCGGCCAACGCCTGACCGCGCTGATGATCTCCCGGGGCATTGTGGATACCTCGGTCCCCATGTCGCTCCTCGCGGAGCACCCCAACGTCCAGTTCAACTACTTCCGCGGCGGCATCGGGGAATGCGCCATCGAGATGCACTGAAATGCCGCGCCCTTTCCCGTTTTTCCGTGTCGGCTTTCCTCGCTCGAATCCACAGCTAAGGTACCGCCGTCCTTGAAACCCATCCTGTTTCATCTCGGTAGTTATCAGCTCCACACGTTCGGGTTCCTGGTGGCGCTCGGATTCGTGTTCGGTCTCTGGGCGGCCTCGCGCAACGCCCGGTTCGTTGGCCTGAGTCCCGAATTGCCCTACGACCTCGCTCCGTGGCTGATCGGCGGAGCGCTCCTCGGCGCCCGCGCGCTGTACGTGGTTTCCTACTGGGAGCGCGATTTTGCAGGACAAGGCTGGATGGAAATCGTGGCCATCTGGAAGGGCGGATTGGTTTACTATGGCGGGTTGATCGGCGCCACCGCGGCCGGACTGTTCGCCGTGCAGCGCCGGAAACTACCGGTGTGGAAGGTTGCGGATTGCCTCGCTCCGGGCGTCGCCCTCGGACAGGTCTTCGGTCGCGTCGGCTGCCTGATGAACGGCTGCTGCTACGGTCGCCCAACCTCGCTCCCCTGGGCGATCCAGTACCCGCACGAGCATCACACCCATCCGGCCTGGGTCCATCCCGCACAGGTGTATGAATCGGCAATGAACCTCGCCTTCTTCGCCGGACTCACCTGGATTCATCGGCGCCGCCGCTTCGACGGTCAGGTCTTCGCCGTCTACCTGCTGGGTTACGCTGTCATTCGCTCCCTCGCCGAATGGTTCCGCGGAGACTACTCGGTGATCTCAAATCCGACCGCCGGCGTCTTCACCCCGGGTCAGGTGACCAGCGTGGTGATCCTTGTGGCGGGCGGCGCCCTGTACGCCGTGCAACGTCGTCGCGGAACCGCGGGAATCCTGGGGGCTTGACCGATTCGGTCGCACGAGGCGCTAACTAACCGCAGGTGGGGTCCGACCTGCAGGGCGGCCCTCACTTCACCACGACCAGCGAAGCGTCGTCGTGGCCACCCGGCGGAGGAACGCCTCGGCGCATCCACAAGTCGGAAATCTTTTTCGCACGCTTTGGCGTTGCGCTCGCGCGGAACGGACAGTTACGGCGCAGCAGCAGCGCCGCCCTACCGATCAATTTGGTAGCGCGAGGCGCTGCCGAGCGGGTGCGTAGGCGGCACCTGGGACGCCCCGGAGCGAAGGGATGCACGTCCGTTCACCCGGCTCACCAGGAGGTTCGCCCTACCCACTTAGGCGCCACACTGCGCCTGATGACGCAGGGCGTGATCCACCAGCACCAGCGCGGTCATCGCCTCCACCATCGGAACCGCCCGTGGCAACACGCAGGCATCATGACGACCGCGGGGCTTGAGCGTGGTGTTCTGCCCGTGGACGTCCACGGTGTCCTGCTCGTGAAAGACCGTCGCCGTCGGCTTGAAGGCCACGTTGAAGTAGATGGTCTCGCCGTTGGAAATGCCACCCTGAACCCCACCGCTGCGATTGGTGGTGGTGCGAACGCGGCCGTCCACGTTGCGGAACAGATCATTGTGCTGGCGCCCGGTCATCGCGACCCCGCCAAAGCCCGAGCCAATCTCGAATCCCTTGGTGGCCGGCAGCGAGAGCATTCCCTTGCCGAGGTCCGCCTCCAGACGATCAAACACCGGATCCCCCCACCCGACCGGCACGCCGCGGGCCACGCCAAGAATGATGCCACCCACGCTGTCGCCGGCCGACCGCGTGGACTCAATCAGCTCGATCATGCGTTCCGCGACCGCGAGATCCGGACAGCGCACCGGTGTTGCTTCGACTTGATCCAGTGTGAATCCATTCGGATCCACGGCCACCTGCACGTCCTGAATCCGCGTCACGCAGGCCAGGACCTCCACTCCCCAGCGTTCGCGCAGGAGCTTCTTGGCGACCGCTCCGGCCGCCACGCGACCGATGGTCTCTCGCGCGCTGGTGCGACCGCCCCCGGGCCACGCACGGATGCCGTATTTGGCTTGATAGGTATAGTCCGCATGCGACGGGCGGAACTTCTCGGACATTTCCGAATAGGCTTCGGAACGCTGATCCTCGTTCTTCACCCACATCGAAATGGGCGTCCCCAGCGTCCGGCCTTCGAACACGCCAGAGAGAATCTGAACCGTGTCCGATTCCTTACGCGGCGTGACAATCTTCGACTGACCCGGGCGCCGACGGTCGAGATCCGGCTGGATGTCCGCCTCCGACAAGGACAACCGCGGCGGGCAGCCGTCGAGCACGACCCCAACCCCACCCCCGTGCGATTCGCCCCAGGTGGTGATGCGGAACAACTGACCAAAGGAATTGCCCATGAACCCCGGGAGACTGAGTGAAAACCGGGAGAGGGGAAAGGGTGGAAACGATTCACACCAATCAACCGATCGCTCTCAGCGTAGGAACAGGTTTTTCGCTAGCGTTCCGGTCACGGTGACCTGGGGCTGGTTCACCACCTGACTGAGACGGAGATCCAACGCCACCGAACACAGCGTGTAGGCGAGTTCGGGGGTCCAGCCGGTTTTTGC
>JANXMD010000562.1 GCA_025354845.1 Verrucomicrobiota bacterium
GTCGACTTGCCGGCGCCGGTAGGACCCACCAGCGCGATCATCTCACCCGGTTCGGCGCGCAGATCCACGCGATCCAGCGCCACGCGCCCCTCGGAGTACGCAGCACAGACCCCCTGATATTCCACGCGGCCGCGGATCGGATACCGCTCCGGATCCGCTGAGACGAGTGAGTGCGCGACGGTTTGGGGTTCGATCGGTGTGTCGAGAATGTCGAAGACGCGTTCCCCTGCGGATCGGGCGCTCTGCAGCATTTGATTCAGCGAATGCAACCGACTCACTGGTTCGTAAAACAGGCCCAAATACAGGACGAATTCAATCAAGGCGCCCACCTGCATGCGGCCTTCGATGACCAGTCGGCCACCCACCCACAGCACCAGCACCAACCCCAGCGCCGACGCGCAGGCCATGGCAGGACTGTACCAGGCCCAGACCTTCATCACGGTGAGGGTTCCGGCTCGAAGCGCGTCGGCGCGCTGGGCGAACCGGTCGTCCTCGTGGGTCTCCCGACCGAAGGATTTGATCTGTCGAACGCCCTGGAGGTTGTCCATGAGCAACGCATTCATCGCCGAACTGGCCTCACGCTGGGCGCGATAGCGACGATGGGCGGTGAGCGTGTACCAGAGCGCGCCGCCAAGCAGGATCGGAATCGGCACCATGGCCACCAGCGCCAGCATCGGCTGGTTGAGGAACAACAAGGTGGCGACTCCCAACAGAGCCACGATCGCCACCACCCCCTGCTCGGTGCCGTCGATGAGCAACCGCTCCATGGCGCCCACGTCCTCGAGGACGCGGGTCATGAGATCCCCGGTTGCCCGATGGTCGAACCACGCCTGCGGCAAGCGCTGCAGGTGTCCGTAGAGCTGACGCCGGATGTCCAGGATGACGCGCTGCTCGAAGATGTTGTTGAGCCGGATACGCAGCGAATTGAAGGCGTCCCGCAGGACGAACGCGCCGAGCAATGCCAGAACTACCGGAGTCAGCAGGTCGGCCCGGTGCTGGCCAATGACCTGATCGATCACCATTCGCGTGAGCTTCGGATAGCTCATGGCAGCCGCCTGTGAAAGCAGTGCGCAGGCGATGACGCCGACGGCCATGCCAGGATACGGCCGCAGGTAGGCACCCACCCGGCGCACCACCTCGAGAGTGGAGCGGGCTTTGACCTTCAGCGACGGGTCGGTTGGCTGCGCCTGAATATGTCGCGACATGACCGCCAGTGGTTAGCCCAGGAAGCCATTCGGCACAAATCCGAACCCCACCAATCGCGCCGAGACGTCGAACGCTTCCCCGCAACCCAATCGCCGGGTACGGTGCGGTGCGTGAACCGCATTCGCCTCCTTCCGGAGCAAGTGGCCAACCAGATCGCGGCCGGCGAGGTGGTCGAGCGACCCGCCAGCGTGGTGAAGGAACTGGTCGAGAACGCCCTCGACGCGGAGGCCACGCGGATTCAGGTCGAGATCGGCACCGGTGGACGCAGTCTGATCCGGGTGACCGACGACGGCCTGGGCATGAGCCGCGACGACGCGTTGTTGTGCCTGGAGCGCCACGCCACCTCCAAGCTCCGACGCGCCGAAGACCTAACGGCGATCGCCACCATGGGATTTCGCGGAGAAGCCATTCCCAGCATCGCCAGCGTGAGCCGGTTCACGCTCACCACCCGCGAGCGCGATTCGCTGGCTCCCGAGGCGACGCAGGTGATCATCAACGGCGGCAAAATCCTGGAAGTGAAGGCGGCGGCCTCGCCGGCGGGCACCTCGGTGGAGGTGCGTCAGCTTTTCTTCAACCTTCCCGCACGCCGCAAATTCCTCCGCACCGAGGAGACCGAGCGAGCGCACATCCAACAATACCTCACCCTTGCGGCGCTGGCCTGGCCGGCGGTGGGATTCACGTTGTCGATGGACGGCCGCATCGCGTGGCAGTTTCCACCCGTGGAAGGCACCACGGGATCCAGCTCCCTGCTCGGTCGATTACGTCAGGTGCTCGGCAACGACGTACCCCTGCTCCCGGTAGACTTCACCGCGCAAGTGGAGGAGGCACCGGACCCCGATGCTCCCACGATTGGAAATCGGCCCGTGACCCCGTTGCGTGTCTGGGGATTCATCGGCACACCGGGCGTCTCCCGCAGCACGCGCGAGCAACAATTCCTCTTCGTGAACCGGCGTCCGGTGGAGAATCGAGGTCTCAATTTCGCGCTGCTCGAGGGGTATCACACCGCGCTGATGAAAGGGCGCTATCCCGTGTGCTGCCTGTTTGTGGACCTAGATCCCGCAGCCGTGGACGTGAACGTGCATCCACAAAAGCGCGAGGTCCGCTTTCGCGAGGAACCAGCCGTCCGCCGCCTCGTGGCCCGCGCGGTTCGCGAGACGCTTCTGCGGTTTCACCAGGAACTGGCATCCTCCTCCACAGCGGTCCAGGCCGTGCAGGAGACGCCCCCCGCATCCGCTCCGATTCCGGTTCCGGCAGCAACCCAGTCGACGCTGAATCTGGCCAGCGCCACGGCCACGGTCACTGACTCCGCCCCCACCACGGTCGCTCCGATCGGCGCACGATTCCCCTCCAGCCCACAAGCATCCGCGGCGGCAACGCCCTCCACCGCCTACGTCCCTCCCACACCCGTCACCACGCCGATTCCTGCTGCGGCGTCTCTTCGTGCCTCGGAACCGCTTCGACCCGCCTTGCCGTTGCTCCAGGTGCCGCTTCGACTCGTGGGTGTGGTCGGACGCCTGTACGTGGTGCTTGAGTCGGATCGGGGCTTGGTGCTGCTAGATCAGCACGCCGCGCACGAACGCATCCTGTTCGAACAAATGCTGGCCCGCCTCGAAGCCGACGGACAGGCCGCGTCGCAACGCCTGCTCCTTCCCGAGACCGTGGAACTGCCGCCACGCGAGGCCGCCTTCCTGCGCGATCATCTCGACACGCTTTCGCGACTCGGCGTGGGACTCCGCGAGTTCGGGGACCGCACCTTTCTCCTCGATGCGCTGCCGCCCTTCGTAAAGGCCGGACAGCCAAGGCAATTCGTGCTCGAGTTGGTGGACGCGTTGAAGGCCGCCGGAACCGGTGTGAATGCGGTGCGACTCGGCGAGGACGTGGTGGCCAAGACCGTCTGTCGCCATGCCGTCAAGGCCAACGATCCGCTCGCCGGGCGTGAGCTGGAACGTCTCGTCGAGGATCTCCGGCGTTGCACCATGCCGTACACCTGCCCACACGGACGTCCGACGCTGATCGAGATGGGCTGGCGCGACTTGGAAAAGCGCTTCGGGAGGACAGGATGAACTCACGGCCTGCCGGCAAGGGCATTTCCGCCCTGTGGCGAGGTCTATCCGAACGACCCGCCGGACATTTGCGTGCCCTCGATGGGCTCCGTGCCCTGGCCATTCTCTTGGTCGTCGCCACCCACACCGCGGCAGCGTTTCGAGGCGCCGGCGGGGCTGAAACGGCACTCCTGCGCTTCCCGCTCATTCAAGGGGGATGGGTTGGAGTTCCGCTGTTTTTCACCCTGAGCGGATTCCTCATCGGACGCCAACTGTGGTCGGAGCTGGCGACCCACGGACGGGTGGACGCTCCGCGCTTCCTACTGCGACGCGGCCTTCGCATCTGGCCCTTGTATTTCCTCCTCCTGGCCCTCTTCTCGTTCTTGCCAACCCCTCACGGAACCCCTGCAGTGAGCGCCTGGCCGGAGTGGCTGTTCCTCTCCAACTACCAGCCCGGCCCGCTGATCCGCGCCGACTGGTCGCTGGCCACCGAGGAACAGTTCTACCTCGCCGCCGCCCTGCTGTTCGGAGTGGCGGGCCGACACCTGCTCCCCGGAAAGCGGTTTGTGCTGATTTGTCTCGCGCTCCTTACTCTCGCACCGCTTAGCCGAGCGCTGGCCGTGCACCTCGCGGGACCGGCGGTGTCGGGAGACGTGATGTGGCAGATTCTCCACCTCTACCGACCGCTTCACACTCACTTCGACGGTTTGGTTGGCGGCCTGCTCATTGCCCGATGCCTCGCCACCACCCCTGGCGTCGCCGCCGGAGCCACCCCGCGTATCCCCTGGGTGGGGATTCTCACCGCGTGTCTCATCGTTGCCGGCATGCTCCGATTCGCGGCGCCCCTCGTCTTCACCTACACCGCGCTCTCACTGGTCTTCGGCGCACTCGTCTGGATGGCGGCCAGCGGCGCCGGCGGCTGGGGGATGCGGTTCCTCTCCAGCACCCCGTTGCACGTGGTTTCCAAACTTTCGTACGGCATCTACCTGCTCCACGAACGGCTCCTCCCAGGGTTGTCCGACGCCATGGTGACGATCACCCGCGGCCTGCCCGGCGCGCTCCAATTCGGCGTACTCCTCGGCGTCACGGTTGCGGCTTGTCTGCTGACCGCGACCGTCACCTACCTCGTCATCGAACGCCCCTTCCTGGACCTTCGAGGTCGGTGGTCACGCACCCGAACGGCGTAATCGACGCGAAGCGCGGCTTGGCTTTCGGTGGCCGGACGTGGCATATCCCGTCTCCGACATGGATTACGAAGCGGTCATCGGACTGGAAACCCACGTGCAGTTGAAGACGCAGTCCAAGATGTGGTGCGCCTGCCCCAACGCCTTTGGTTCCGATCCCAACACCAACGTCTGCCCCGTCTGCCTGGGTCTACCCGGCGTGCTTCCCGTCGCCAATGAAGAGGCGATGCGCCTGACCGTGCTTACCGGGTATTTGTTGAACTGCGACATCCCTCGCTTCGCGAAGTTCGACCGCAAAAACTACTTCTATCCCGACTCGCCGAAGAACTATCAGGTCACCCAGTACGACCGCCCCAGCACCCAGACCGGCTGGCTCGAGTTTGAATTCTCCGGAGGACTGAATCGCGTGCGCATCACCCGGGCGCACATCGAGGAAGACGTCGGCAAGAACAACCACTTCGACCGGCACAGCGGTGTCGATTTTAACCGCGCCGGCGTGCCCCTGCTGGAGATCGTCTCGGAACCGGACCTCACCAGCGCCGACATGGCGTACGAGTACTTGAACGCATTGAAGGACGTGCTGATGCGCGCCGGCATTTCGGACTGCGACATGGAAAAAGGCATGGTTCGTTGCGACGTGAACGTGTCGGTTCGCCCCGTCGGCACGACCCCGCTCGGCGCCAAGATTGAGATCAAGAACATGAACTCCTTCTCCGGCGTGCGTCGCGCGCTGGAATACGAGATTCCCCGCCAGATCGCAGCCGTGAAGCGCGGCGAAACCCTGCGACAGGAGACCCGGCGCTGGGACGACGAGGGCGGCATCACCGAAATCATGCGATCCAAGGAGGACGCGCATGATTATCGCTATTTTCCCGAGCCCGACCTCATGCCCTTCGAGCCGACCGACGCCTGGCTCGCCGAGGTCCGTGCCCGCGTTCCGGAGCTGCCGCTGCAACGCAAGCAGCGCCTGATGCGCGAGTTTGCGCTCCCCGCTGGCGACGCCCAGGTGCTCACGGACAATCTGGAACTCGGGCACTTCTTCGAGTCGGCGGCCACCGGCTACAAAAACCCAAAGACGGTGGCCAACTGGGTCATCAACAACCTCGCCGCCAAGCTGTCCGACTCGGGCGCGTCGCTGGACTCAATTCCACTTCGGCCGTGCGCCGTGCGTGAACTGGCGGAGTTGGTGGATTCCGGAAAAATCAGCAACAAGATTGCCCAAGACGTCTTCGCCGAATGCTGGATCTCGGGCGCCTCGCCGGCGTCGGTCGTGGAATCGAAGGGTCTCTCCCAGGTCAGCGACACCGGGGCCATCGAGTCTCTCGCGGACCAGGTGATTGCCGCCAATCCAGGTTCAGCCACCGACTTCAAGGCGGGCAAGGTCGCCGCGCTCAATTTCCTCAAGGGCCAACTCATGAAACTCTCCAATGGCAAGGCCAACCCCGCGCTTGCCGGCGAGATCTTGGAGCGCAAGCTGCGCGCCTGATTCCCCGGCACTACCCACCCCACGAGCCCGCATCCGTGAAATCCACCCTCCGTCAACTGCTGTGGTTGTCCCATGAGATTGGCCGCGAATCGCGCGACCTAGTGCAGCTCACCGAGGGCAACGTGTCGGCCCGCTTGGACGCCGACCGGTTTCTGGTCAAGGCGGCCGGCACCTCGTTGAGCACTCTCACCCCGGCGGACGTGGTGGAGTGCAATACCAAGCGGATCGTCACTCTGCTCGAAACGCCGCTGATGGATCTCTCGGACCTCGACCGTGCCCTGGTCGAGGCACGGGTGGATCCCGCGGCCAAGCTCCCCTCCCCCGAGGCGGCGTTCCACTCCATCCTCATGCAGATCGAGGGTGTCCACTTCGTCGCCCACTGCTCACCCACCTCTTGCCTTCAGATCGTCTGCTCCCGCATGGGTGAGGCGTTTGCCGATCAACGAATTTTTCCCGAACAGGTGGTCCACTGCGGCGCGGCGTCCGTGTTCGTGCCCTACACGGATCCGGGAAGCCCTCTGGCGCGGGAAATCCAGGGCCGCATCGGCGTGTTCATGCGACGCGGACACGGTCCGACGCCCAAGCTGATCCTCCTGCAGAATCGCGGCATCGTGGCCATCGGCCCCACGGCAGAGGCGGTGTTGAACACCATTCTCGCGGCGGAAAAAGCAGCGCGCGTTTTCGTAGGCACTGCCGCGCTGGGAGGGCCGGCTGTTCTGAAACCCGGCCAGGTCCAAAAAATCGAGCAACCGGTGACGCTATCCCAGATCCCGAGGGTTCGGTTCCTCAAGCAGTGAAGGGGTGAGCCGTCACGCGAGGAATCGGGATTCGGACCGGATTCGCAACGAATCCAGTCTTTCATTGCCTTGCCGCCCCAAAATCCCTACACACAATCATGCCAGAGTTCGACATTCCGTGTCGCCTCGGTCGTGTCCCGCTGCGGCCCCCGGGATGACCGTTCCACCCGCCAGATTCACCCCGTCGAGACGCTCGCGCGTCAGTGCCGGGCTGCTGATGTATCGTCTCCGACAAGGGACGCTGGAGGTGTTTATTGCCCGCCCCGGGGGACCTTGGTTTCCCAACCGGGACAGTGATTTCTGGACCATTCCGAAGGGTGAAGTGGAAGTCGGAGAATCCCTGCTGGAGGCGGCGGTACGCGAATTTCAGGAGGAAGTTGGGATCGCCCCCAGCGGACCCTACCTGCCGTTGGGATCGATCCGCCAGAAGGGGGGCAAGACGGTTCACGCCTGGGCCTTCGCCGGCGAGTGGGATGGCCTGCCCATCCGCAGCAACCTGATCCACGTGGAATGGCCCCCAGGTTCCGGCACCTTCTCTACCTGGCCGGAAATCGAGACCGCCGCCTTCTTTGACCTGCATCACGCCCGGGAGCGGATGAAGGTGGCCCAACATCCGCTCCTCGAGCGTTTGACCGAGGCGCTCAGCACCGAATCCGGATCCGAATAACGGATCTGGCGGACACGGCGAAGCCGGGGAACGAACTCAGTCCTTGGCCCAGAAATCCGCCACGAACGCATCCGCAAGCATCGGCTTCACCAGCTTGCCGAATTCCACGTGATCGGGATGGGTCAGGTACACGTTTCGGTCCTCTTCCGAATTGAAGCTCAGGATCCACACGTGGGTGCAGCCCTTGTTCATGCCCTCGGGGCTGTTGTTCAGACCCCAGACCAACTTCTGGACCTGCGGGATCTTGGTCTTCAGCGCGCGGAAGGCGTCCTCCACTTTTCGGATGTCCTCCTTGCGGGCGTCTTCCTTGAACTTGAAGGCTACCACGTGATTGAGCCGCGCTCCCTTAACCTTCTTGGAGGCGGGCTTTTCGGCCTTTTCGGCCTTGTCCGCTTTTTTCACCTTGGCGGGTTTCGCCGGTTTGACCGGCGCCGGGGAATCTTCGGCGTGCAAGGGCATGAGGTGCAGGGAGAGGGCGGCAACAAGGCAGCCCGTGAGCAGGGAGAACGATTTCATTTCGATCAGATTGACGGGCGTGAACCTAGTCCGCGTCGCCATCCGGACGCAAGACACCGGCGGTTCCCACCTGCAGAAACCGCAAAACGGCATGACCCGCCGGATCGATCCTGCCATCCTCTCCCGCGATTCTAGTTCCGTCCCGATCCACCCCTTTTTCGCACCCATGAGCGCCACGAACGCCCGTCGCATCGTGTCCCTGCTCCCCGCCGCCACCGAAATGGTTGCGGCTCTGGGGGCGGCAGACCGACTCGTGGGACGGAGTCATGCCTGCGATCACCCGTGGGAAATCCGCCCCTTGCCGGCCGTTACGAGACCGCGAGTGTCGGCGGACGTTTCCTCCGGCGAAATCCACGCGGCGGTGTCCAAAACCGCGGAATCCGGCCAATCCCTTTTCGAACTCGACGTCGAACGTCTCCATTCCCTGGCCCCGGACGTCATCCTGACCCAGGACCAATGCCAGGTCTGCGCCGTCACTCCCGCCGACCTCGAATCAGCGTTGAAGGACTGGCCGGGTACTCGGCCACAGGTACTCCAACTCCACCCGACGCGCGTGGCCGATCTTTGGCGTGATCTGCAACAGGTGGCGGAACTGCTTGGATTAGCAGACGGTGGCCGCTCGGTCATCGCACCGCTCAAGGCCCGCGTCGTCGCCGTGCTCGAGAAAACTGCCCTGCTCCAGCGCCATCCCAGCGTCGCCTGTCTGGAGTGGCTGGACCCGCTGATGGGGGCGGGCAACTGGATGCCCGAGCTAGTCGAACTGGCGGGCGGACATCCGGTCTTCGGGGTACCCGGAATGCATTCCGATTGGATCACCTGGGAGAACCTCGCACTCCAGGATCCCGCGGCGCTGGTGCTGATTCCCTGTGGCTTCGACCTCGAACGCGTCCGTACTGAGGCGACACGATTGAAATCACAGGAGCTGTGGTCGCGCCTCCGCTCGGTGAAGACGGGTCGGGTGTACC
>JANXMD010000563.1 GCA_025354845.1 Verrucomicrobiota bacterium
GCCGACGTTGGTGACCTTTCCGGTCGCAATGTCGTTGACCTCGGTCACCACGGAGTCCCAGACCATCTCGATCTTGGGGTTCACGAGCGTCCGTTCCGCCATGATACGTGAGGCGCGGAGGGCGTCACGACGATGGACGAGATAGACCTTGGACGCAAAGCGGGTCAGATAGTTGGCCTCTTCGCAGGCGGAATCGCCACCGCCGACCACGACCAGCGGTTGATTGCGAAACATCGGCAGTGCGCCGTCGCAGGTCGCACAATAGGTCACGCCCTTTTTTTCCAGTTCGTGTTCGCCGGGGACGTCGAGATGTTTGTGTCCGGCGCCGCTGGCGATGATGAGTGATTTGGTTTCGATGGTCTCGTCGTCAACCACAAGCCGGATTGGCTGATGGCGGAGGTCCACGGAATCGACGGTACCGAACTTCACCTTCGCGCCGAATTTCTCGGCCTGGGCCTGCATCCGGGTCATCAACTCGTAGCCGTCAATGCCGTCGGGGAATCCGGGAAAGTTCTCCACGATGCTAGTGGTCGTCAGCAGCCCGCCGGGCATGGTGCCGGTGAGGACGAGCGGGGCGAGGTTGGCACGGGCGGTGTAGATCGCGGCGGTGAGACCGGCGCAGCCGGTGCCGATGATGACGACATTTTCCATAAAGCGGCCGGACGGTAGGGGCGGACCGTTGGGACGGCAAGTCGGTGCTGGAGGAATGCCGCACCCATGCCGGAGTTTCAAAGGAGCGAGAGGAGTCCACCGGCCGCTGCAGCGGTTAATAGAATGAGGACTGCGGCAGGGCGAGAGCAGCCAGTGCGGACCAGTCGATGGGAGAAATGCTGGTTGTCCCCAATCCAGAAAGGTTTTCCGGCGCGGGTCCGGATCCAGACCACGCTGGCCAAGTCGAGAAGGGGAACCCCCAAAACCAGCAATGGGTGGAATACCGCGAGCCGCGAAGGATGGGTTAACTTGGCAGAGTAGAAGTGGGGAAGGATGGCGAGCACCGCCAGCAGAAATCCGACGAGGTGGCTTCCTGAATCACCCAGGAAGACCGATGCGCGGGGAAAGTTGTAGGGAAGGAAGCCCAGCAATGCCCCGGCGGTGAGGAAGGCCAAGGAGCCGACGAGGTACTGGCCGCTGCGTGCTGCAAGGAGTCCAAACACGAGCGCGGCAATCAGGCCCAGGCCTCCGCAGAGGCCGTTCATGTTGTCGTTGAAATTGAGCGCGTTGGTGACCGTGAGGATCCAGAGAATGGTGATCGCGTAGCTAAACAGGAGGCTGGGGACGAACAGCGTGACGCGGACCCCGGCGGCGGCGACGAGGAGTGCGATCAGGAACTGGCCGCAGAACTTGATTGAGGGTCGGAGTTCGCGGAGATCATCCCAAGCGCCCAACGCAACCATTCCTGCGGCGCCGGCAAAAATGGCGAGCAATTGAAAGGCTCGGCGGTCGAGACCGTAGGAAAGTCTTCCCACGGTATCGGGTCCGAGCCATTTCCAGTGCACCGCCGTTACCGCGACAACAAGGACAACGAGCATTCCGGTAAATACGGCGGGTCCCCCGGCGAGCGCGATCGGAGTCTGATGGATCTTCCGGTGCCCGGGATCATCGACCCATCCGCGTACTTGGCAGACAAGGCGCCATGCGGGCACGGCCACCAGGGTCGCGAGGAATGCGCCGGAGAACGCCAGCAGGTAGGCATTGAGCGGGAAGTGCAATGGACGGGATTGTATCGCAGCGGGCCGCATGCGGGGAAGAATTTCAAAGCGAGGTGCAACTCGTGCTACAGAAAAGCCGAGGGCTGCCGATATATTCTGTGTGAGGAACGCGGTGAGAGCTCCGAGGGGGGCGGTCACCAAACTCGTTTGTGAGACGAGTGTTCCAGAGAGCAGAGGTGAGGAGCAGGAGATCGCGAAATTGCTGACGGCCACAAGCTGGCCGTACCACGCAACCGCGCTACCCGGACGTCACCGACGCCTCCGGAGGTTCCCCATCAATGACGACGCCGTTTCAAACGGATTCGGGATTCACCGCCCGAAAACTGCGGCGTGCGTCTGGACCCGATTTCGGATGCGGTCTCCCTGCCTGAAAGGGTAGGGATTAGCCGGCAGTGGAAGGAGCCTGGAAAGGCAGTCGGGCCGGGAAACTGTGGAAGGAATCCCGGCCCGACACCATCCAGGTGCGGCACGAAGTCGAAGGCGAAAGAGTTCGCTTCACCCCCGTAGACGTCCCGCCTCAGTCGTCATGCGGAGCAATCCGCGCGCATTGTCGAAGGCGGTTTCACGCGCCAGGGACATCGCTTCATCGAATTCAAACTCTCCGAGGTGAACCCGTTCCGCCAGGACCTTTGCCCACTGCTTTCTGACAATCACGGATCGCGCAAAGGCCCATTCAACGCATCCGGCATCCGAGTGGAAGGCACACTGTCGACCCACGGGCAGCAGGTCCAGGCGGTCGGCGAAAGATTGTTGGATGCCGTCGAGTGACACCGCGTTCCAGGGAATGCCGCCGACGACGAGATTCGAAAAAGTCCGGGCCCGCGAACAAAGTTCGGCATTGAGGGCCGTGGAATCCGGAAGACAAAGGATCCGCAATGTAGGATGACGCGACGCGCATCCGAGCAGCATTGTCGTTATGGATCCGGGATCCGAATCCGATCCGGTGCTGGTCGGATGCACGACTACCGCAAGTTCGTTGGCCCGACTTTCGAGCGCTTCCAGCAGGGTCTCGGC
>JANXMD010000567.1 GCA_025354845.1 Verrucomicrobiota bacterium
CGAAACCGAGGAGCAGCAGGGGGAGGATGAGATTCTGCGCGCGACCGGACAGCGGGTTCTGGGCGAGCCAGGCCTGGAGGGTCACCCAGTCGAGGGTGTTGGCACCCGACTGCGAGTAGAGTAGCGCGAGGCCGCTCAGGCCGATCAACGCACCGAGCGTGAGATAAAGGGTGATCTGAAAGGTAGCGTAGTTCCGATTCTCCCCGCGGCCCCAGACGCCCATCATGATGAAGGTCGGCACGAGCGCGAGTTCGTTGAAGAAGTAGAGAAAGAACAGGTCGAGCGACAGGAAGGCGCCGAGAGCCCCGCCGGTCATGACCAGCAACAGGATGTAGAACAGCTTCGGCTGCCTCTCGATGTCCCAGGAGACACAGGTGGCGGCGAAGGCCACGAGGCTCGCCATGAGGACGAGTCCGATGTTCACGCCATCAACGCCGAGGTGAAACCCAAAGCCAGCCGCAGGAACCCAGGCGGCCTGCTCCTCGAACTGCATGCCGGCGATGCCGGGCTGGAAGGCGGCGAACACACCCACCGCGCCCAGGGCGGTGAGCGCGGTGGTCACCAGCGCGATAAACCGGTGCACCACCCGGTAGTTTCCCGGGACGAGCAGCACGAGCAGCGCGCCGACGAACGGGGTCAGCAGAAGTTGGGAGAGGGACATGGTCGAAGGAAGGCGTTTGGATTACTTCGTGGCGACGAACACCACGACGGCAACGCCCGCGGCGAACAGGAAGGTGTAGGTCTGGAGGTTTCCGGTCTGGAGGAGGCGCAGGGCACGTCCGGCCAATTCAACGGAACCGTGGATCCCGCGGATGCCGAGTCCCGAGACCACCCAGCGGTCCACCGCCGCGGCCAAGCGACCGACCATGTCGTGCATTGGCACGAAGATGGCCTCGTAGATCTCATCGAAGTAGAACCGATTCCGCATGGCGCGACTGAGCAGCCCGAGGCGGGCCGGCAGCGGATCCGATGGGGCACCCCAGTAGGTTCCAAAGGCAGCGGTGACACCGAAGAGCAACGCTCCCGTTCCAAGCATGGCCGCGAGCGGCGCGTGATTGAACGGCCCAAACAAGCCGCCGCCTTCATGGGCATGGAAGTGAGGATTGAAATGGGTGGACAGGAAATCCCCGAGACCGAACCAAGCGATCGACACGCTGGGAATTGCCAGGGCGATCAGCGGCCAAGTCATGGCGAGCGGGGCCTCATGCGCGTGCGCGGCGGCCTCACTGCGGGGGCGACCGAAGAAGGCGACGATGACCAATCGCAGCATGTAGAACGGAGTGAACGCCGCCACCAACACACCGAGGCTGAACAGCACCGGATGCCCGCCATCGAGGGCGGCCACCAGGATGGCGTCTTTGGAATAGAATCCGGAAGTGAGGATTGGCACACCCGCCAGCGCGGCAGTGCCGATGGCGAAGGTGCGGAAGGTCACCGGCAAGCGGTGCCAGAGTCCACCCATCTTCCAGATGTTCTGTTCATGGTGACACGAGTGAATGACTGCACCGGCACCGAGGAAGAGCAACGCCTTGAAGCCGGCGTGTGTGGTCAGGTGATACATCGCCGCATCCGGACCACCGCATCCGACAGCCATCACCATGTAGCCCAACTGCGACAGCGTGGAGTAGGCGAGGATGCGCTTGATGTCGTCCTGCTGGATGGCGATGAGCGCCGCGAGAAACGCGGTGAAGCCGCCGATGACCGCAATGATGTCGAGAGCCGTGATGTCCCCGAGGAACCACAAATGTGCCGGCCAGGCACCGGGCGCCTGTAAGAGCACGTAGGAACGACAAAGCATGTACACGCCGGCGGCGACCATCGTGGCCGCGTGAATGAGTGCGGACACCGGGGTCGGGCCTTCCATCGCGTCGGGAAGCCAGACGTGCAGCGGGAATTGCGCGCTCTTGCCCATCGCGCCGCAGAAGATCAACAGGCCCGCAATCGAGGCCAGCCCACCGAAAGCGGTCGGATTGGCTGCCAGCGCCTGACCGATGCCAGCGAACCCGACGGTGCCGGTCGCGCTCCACACCACCAGGATGCCCAGTAGGAATCCGAAATCGCCGAGGCGGTTGGTAAGAAACGCCTTCTTGGCCGCATCGGCCGCGGAGGGTTTTTCAAACCAGAATCCGATCAGCAGGTAACTGGACACGCCGACCAGTTCCCAGAAAACGAACATCATCACCAAGTTGTCGGCGAGAACGATGCCCAGCATGGAGAAGGTGAACAGACTGATGCTGCCGAAGTAGCGGCTGATGCCGGGATCCCCGTGCAGGTAGGCGGTGCTGTAAATCTGCACCAGCGCTGACACTCCGGTCACGATGACCAGCATGAGCACGGACAACCGGTCCACAGCGAGGCCGAGGTCGACGTTCAAGGATCCGACATGAATCCACGAGAACGGCGACGGCGCGGCCGCATAACCGCCGAGTCCGAAGAGGAGGAACAGGGTCACGCTCAGGACGAACGCGGTCACGGTCGCGCTGATGGACAGCGTGGACGACAAGAACGGGTTGCGGCGAACGCCAAGGGCGATGCCGGCGGCGGCGATGAGCGGCAGCAGGAGGATGAACCAGGCCAGATCTTCGGGCCTGGAGCTGAACGCCGACGAGGCGGCGACGGCGTGTTGGGCGGCGTGTGCGTCCATTGCGGGCGGGCGGGTCAGTATTTGAGACGGGTCAGATCCTCGACATGGGCGGACTGACGCTTGCGATAGAGGGCGACGATGAGGGCGAGTCCGACGGCGACCTCGGCCGCCGCCACGGTGATGATGAAGAACACCATCACCTGCCCATTGAGATTGTTGTTGAAGCGGGAGAAGGC
>JANXMD010000570.1 GCA_025354845.1 Verrucomicrobiota bacterium
CGATGCGAGTATCTCGGATCACGCAGAAACCGCTCCAATCGTGATGTAAGTCCCAGCCGTTTGTTACCGAAGCTCTGTGCCGGTGCCAACAGTAGCGAAAGAGGCAAACGACGAGCAGCTCGGTCGGGGAGTCGGCCCGAGGACACTCAACGCCTCGGGCCTCTTCAACCCTTCCACACTTCAATCTTTCAACCGCCCCGCCTTACTCACCGGCTGCCGCAAATCGAGCGTGAACGGGAATTCGCGGCTCAGCGGTTCTTCCGGTGGGAGATAGGACGATTGGGTGTGGTCCATGCGGAAGAAGCGCGCCAGGCGGCGGCTCTCCGCTTCATAGCTATTTACCGGGAAGGTGTCGTAGTTCCGTCCGCCCGGATGCGCCACGTGATAGCTGCAGCCGCCGATCGAGCGCTTATTCCAGCGATCCCAGACGTCGAACATCAGCGGCGCGTGCACACCAATGTTCGGCTGCAGGCAATTCGGCGGCTGCCACGCGCGGTAACGCACGCCCGCCACCGCCTCGCCGTTGGTGCCGGTGGGATGCAGCGGCACGCGACGTCCATTACACGTGATGGCAAATCGATCTCCAGCCAGCCCACGCGCCTTCACCTGGAGGCGTTCCAGCGAACTGTCCACATACCGCACCGTGCCGCCGCCCGCAGGCTCTTCACCCAGCACGTGCCAGGGCTCCAGCGCGGATCGCAGTTCCACCGTCACGTCGTGCTGGGCGAAGTCGCCGATGCGCG
This sequence comes from Verrucomicrobiota bacterium, assembly GCA_025354845.1. Lineage (GTDB taxonomy): Bacteria > Verrucomicrobiota > Verrucomicrobiia > Limisphaerales > UBA9464 > CAIVQB01. The sequence goes on from JANXMD010000570.1 coordinate 744, forward strand.
GATAACGGAATTCGAAGTGCGGGGCAAACCAGTTGAAGTCGAAGGGATATCCCGTGGCGTTCAGATCCCCAATCACCTCGCGGAAGTCGGTCTCGCAGAAATGCGGCAACATCCAGCGGTCGTGGATATCCGTGCCCCAGCGGACCAGCTCTCCTTTGTACGGAGTCTGCCAGAACCGCGACACCAGCCCTCGCAGCAACAGGTGTTGCGCCAGGCTCATGCGGGAATGCGGTGGCATCTCGAAGGCGCGCATTTCAACCAAGCCCATTCGACCCGTCGCACTGTCCGGCGAGTACAGCTTGTCGATGCTGAACTCGGCGCGATGGGTGTTGCCGCTGGAATCCAGCAGCAGGTTGCGGAAGAGCCGGTCCACCAGCCATGGCGGCGTCCATTTGCCGGTTTCGGGCAGCTGACGGAAGGCGAGCTCCAGCTCGTAGAGCGAGTCTTGCCGCGCCTCGTCCACACGCGGAGCTTGGCTGGTCGGTCCAATGAACAGGCCGCTGAACAACCAGCTGAGCGAGGGATGATTCTGCCAGTAAGTCAGCAGCGACCGCAGTAAATCGGGTCGGCGAAGAATCGGCGAATCCGCCGGAGTCTCGGCACCGATCAGGATGTGATTGCCACCACCCGTGCCGGTGTGCCGGCCGTCGAGCATGAACTTCTCCGTGCCCAGCCGCGTCTGACGCGCTTCCTCGTAGAGCACGGTGGTGCGTTCCACGAGTTGATCCCAGGTCCGGCTGGGATGCAGGTTCACTTCGATCACGCCGGGATCCGGCGTCACGGCAAGACGCTCCAGTCGCGGATCCCGCGGCGGCGCCTCGCCTTCGAGCACTACAGGCAGCTTGAGCTCGGCGGCCGTGGCCTCGATGGCGGCCACCAAGTCGAGGTAGTCTTCCGTGGATTCCACCGGCGGCAGGAACACATGCAGTCGGCCGTTCCGCGGCTCGATGCACAAGGCAGTGCGAATGATCCATGGCGCACTCTCCTGAGGCTGGGGTCTTCGGAAGGAATCGCCCTCCGAATCAGCCGTCGTCGTGGCATCGCCCTTGGGTTTCGAAGCGCCCAAGGACTGCGCCCGTGGGGCTAGCCCTTTTGCGCTCTCGGGCACCCGCGGATCCTGTGCCCCGCCCTGCCCCGCGACAAAGCGCTGACCCGTGGTCTCGGGGGCTGGTCGGTAGGGGAATTCGCTCGGCAGCGGCGGAAGTTTTTGGAAGCGATCGGCCGGATGCATCCACGGATACTCGCCTTCCGCGACCCACGGGATGGAATCGGTCGGCAATCGGAGGCCCATCGGGGAATCGCCCGGAGTCAGCCACATCACCTCGTCTTCGCGGAGGAACCACGCACCGGAATCCCAGGTGCGCTGCTCGCCGAGTCCGCTGCGTCGGAGTGGCAACGCATAGCCGACGGCCTCGCCCAGCCCCTGCTGGAACAATCGGGCGAGTCGAGCGCGCTCCTGCTTGTCTTTGAGCCGCGAGTTCTCCGGGGTGACATTCGCTGGCAGGCGACGTTCCTTCCAAGTGTAGTAAAAGACGTCCTCGTAGGCCGGCAACAAGTGCCCCGGTTCGACGCCAAGCATCTGCGCCAGCCCCTCGGCGAGCCGACGCGCCTCCGCGGCGCCGTGGCCGTAGTCTTTCGATTCGTCGGCGATCAGCTGATCGTCGTCCCAAACCGGAACCCCGTCCTTGCGCCAGACCGCCGCGAGGGCGTAGCGCGGGAGCGGCTCACCGGGATACCACTTTCCCTGGCCGTAGTGGAGCATCGACCCAGGTCCAAACTGCTTCCGGAGCCGCTTGATCAATTGACCGGACAGCACGCGCTTCTTCGCGGAGACGGCGGTAAAATTCCATTCCGGACCATCCGGGTCATCGATTGAAACAAACGTCGGTTCGCCGCCCATGGTCAAGCGGACGTCGAGACGATCGAGATCGGCATCGATCTGATGGCCCGCGGCATCGATGCGGTCCCATTGTTCGTCGGTGTAGGGAAGGGTCACCCGCGGCGTCTCGTAGATGCGCCGAACGCTCATCTCGTGGTCGAGTGTCGACTCGCAGGGATCCACCGCACCGGTGACAGGCGCCGCGGACGCCGGCTCGGGAGTACACGACAACGGAATGTGTCCTTCGCCGGCCAGCAGCCCGGAGGTGGGATCGAATCCGATCCAGCCCGCCCCGGGAATAAACACCTCGCACCACGCATGCAGGTCGGTGAAATCCACTTCGGTGCCGCTCGGACCATCGAGCGATTTCTGATCCGCCGCCAACTGGATCAGGTACCCGGAGACGAATCGCGCCGCAAACCCGAACGAACGCATCAATTGCACCAGCAGCCAGCTGGAATCGCGGCACGATCCCGTCCCCAGCGTGAGCGTTTCTTCAGGCGCCTGGACGCCGGGTTCGAGACGGATGGTGTACTTGATTTCCTCCTGGAGGCGCTGGTTCAGCGCCACCAGCACGTCAATGGTGCGGAGTTTTTTGGGCGCCGGAGTCGGGGCGAGCCCGGGGTCAGGCAGCGGCAGGTGTCCGCCCGCGTGGGAATCCGTGGGGCGCTCCGACACCGGAACATGGGAGGTGCCGACTTCCGGATGACCCAGGATGTCTTTGCGCACTTGCTCCAAGAACGCCGAGTATTTCGGCGTCGCCGGCGCCGCCACTCGAAACGCCGCGAGATCGCGGGCCAAACCGGGCTCGTAGGTAAACGGATACTCGCTCGCGGCATCCTCAATAAAGAAGTCGAACGGGTTCAACACCGACATCTCGACCACCAGGTCCACTTCAATGCAAAGCTCGGTGGACCGATTCGGGAACACCAGACGGGCATTCCAGTTGGAAAAGGGGTCCTGCTGCCAGTTGAGAAAATGATCGGTCGGCCGGACGTTGAGCGAGTAGCTGAGGATGCGCGTCCGGCAATGCGGGGCGGGACGGAGACGAACCACATGCGGGGAGTGCCCGACCGGTTTGTCATAGGTGTAACGCGTCTTGTGATGAAGGGCGACGTGGATGGCCATGGGATGAAGGCAGTCAGCAGCGGACGCAACAATTGCGGGTCGCGGGGTTTGGGTGCCCGCTGCGGAAAGGGTGTCGCACTCCGCCGGGTCCGCAATCGAAATTCACGACTGGTTCCGCACCTGATCGAGGGCGGTTTTTCCGTTCAATCTAATCGTCCCGCCAACCGCTGCGCGGCCAGTCCGGCATTGCGGATCGATGCGGGGTGATCGCCGTGCAGACAGAAGGTTCGAGCCCGAAGCATTGCCCCCTCGGGTAACACGATCGCCCCGTAGAGGAGCAGCTCGTCCAGACGGCGGCGCAGATCCCGCGGACACGCGATCATTGCTCCGGGATCCCCTCTGGGAATCAACGTGCCATCGGGCCGATACCCACGATCGAGAAACGCCTCCTCCCAAATCGTCACGCCGAACTGCGGAGCCGCAGCAGCCACGCGCCCGCCCGTTGCGGCAAAGAGGGTCGTCCCCGGGAACGAGGCAGCCATCGTCTTCAGATAGGTCGTCGTGAAAACCGGGTCCTGTTCCGTTCGATGATACAGCGCCCCGTGCAGTTTGACGTGATGCAGCGCCGCCCCGCGCTTTTGGGCCACCTCCATCAGCGTCGTGACTTGCCGCACAACGTGGCTTGAGAATTCGGTGGCGCTCCAGGTCACGTCACCACGGCCAAAGCCTCCAGGCGCGCCCGGGTGCGCGCCCACGCGAACTTGGTGCCGCAGTGCGAGATCGACACCACGCTCCATGGATTCCATCGAACCCGCATGTACGCCGCACGCGATGTTGCAGGAAGTCACACGCCGCAGGAGCGCTTCCGTCCGTCGGAACGGCTCCCCCTCCCCCAGATCGCAATTCAGGTCGATGCTCATTCCGCCGGGATCCATCGCACCGGTTGACCGGAACGACACTGCGAAAGTCGTGTGAGTTCGGCGGCGTCGATCCATCCAATTTTCGGATACCCACCCAGCGTAGGACCGTCGGGCATGGTCACGATGGGTTGTCCGTCCGGAGGCACCTGAATCGAGCCCGGAAGAACCGGTTCCGAGATTCCGGGTTCAGGTGCACCGCAAATTGGATCCCCCTTCAGGCGATAGCCGACGCGATCGCATTGCGACGACAATGGCCACGCGCTCTGGAAGAACTGTGCGCGAGCGGCCTCGGTAAAC
>JANXMD010000632.1 GCA_025354845.1 Verrucomicrobiota bacterium
CTATGAGCCCATCTGGTCGCAATACCCACGGTTTATCCGCCCACCCCACGCCGCCTCCACGGATCTCGCAAAGAAGGGGCCAGGTGCAGAATCGCTCAATTACAAGGTCCGGTATCGTGGCAGTGGCGCAGTACACGGCGGCTTTGACGTCCATCACCTGCAATTCGTGCCGCAGGGTCAATTCACTCACGTCACCTCGCCTTCGGAAGTCTGCTACTTTGACTCGCGAGTAGGCTTCCAGGAGTCCCATCTGCGAGAGAATGGTGAACCCTTTTCGCGTGAGATGGAGGATTGAGGGTTCATAGGCCTTTCGAAGACGTTCTCGAAGGAATCCAGCCGCCTTGAGACGCTGGATTCGCTTCTTTGCATATTCTCGGTGGCCTGCGAAGTGGATGACGCTCGCGTGAGCGAGCGTCATCAAGCGCGACTCGAAGAGCCCCGTGAGGAGATCGAGGTCGCGCGGCTGAAGTTGGATCGTCGAGGGATGCTTGGGCATCCCTCTCATTCTACCATGGTCGACGCGTGAGCGGGGAGTTGGGCGGGCGATAGCCCGACTGCCTGTGGCAGACCCGTTGGCTTCAAAAGGACATAGCTTTGTCCTTTATACGCTCTCTCGGACACACCCCCCGCCTGAAAGCGTGTCGCGTGTGCGACAAGGTCGGCGCGTCCAGGACGCGCTCGCGTGAGCCAGTCCCCGTGAGGGGAAGAAACCGACCGATGTCGGGGGCATCCGACCGGTCGGGAACTACCGGTTTTCGGCTCAGTGGCCGGCATTTTCCGAGACGGGTACCTCTCCCCTGGGCGGGGATAGGGGTGGGGATACCCCGCAACGGGCTCCTGAATGGCTGCAGGAGGACTTTGCCGACCTGAACAGACACCTAGTTCGAGTAGTCACCGCACCACTCTGGAGTCCCAGGTTCGAATCCAAGGAGGCGCACAGTAGCGAACTGCACAACAACCAGGGTAACCCCACACCGACGGCGCACCGTCAAGGTGTGGGCTTCCGGACGGGTGTGGTACGATCTCCAATGACTCCGGTCACCCGACCTGCACTGAGGGATCATCCTCCGCAGGATCCGGTTTCAAGAGGTCCGGTTCGAGTCCAACTCGCCCAGAAGATTCGGGAGCTTGAAATGCGCTCCTCACGGCGGCGTAGATGCGCTCCAAACATCGGTGAGAGGCAAAATCGTAGGCGGCGTTCCACGGATTGAGGGCTCTGCCACGCAGTATTCTGCCGCTCAGAGACAGGTTCGAGCCGAACAGTTCGACGGCGAGCTTCCTCTTCGCGTGGGCGCTCCCGAAGCGGGCGGTTTCACCAACCTGTTGAGCCGTCTTTATCCATTTTCGAACCGGTTCAAACCAATAAACACGTCCGCGTTCAAAAGAGGCCAATTCCTCCTTCAAGGTGTTTCGTTCTGACTGGAGTTCGTTCTGCTTTCGGACGTAGATCGCACGATCGATTTCACCGTCAAAATAGGTGTCGGTGAGGAGATTGAGCTGCTCGACGATGCGGCATTGCCGCCCACGTTTTAATTCCTTAAGGCTTTCGTGGGAAAGACTCTCCGAAGCTGCCTCAGCTTCGAAACGCGTGAGCAAATCGTCGAGGACATTTG
>JANXMD010000646.1 GCA_025354845.1 Verrucomicrobiota bacterium
CTGGAACTGCGATTCTGCGGCGACGCGCATGACCGCACTCAGCGATTCGTCGGCGCCGAACGTGAGGAAGTCCTCGCGCAGCAGATGCTCCACGGAGATGGCCGCACGGCAGAGCATCGAAGTGGTGGCCGAGTCGTTCGAAGTGAGCAGGAGCGTCACTTCATTGCGCCGAGCCAGTTCCTTGATCTCGTGCGAAACGTCAAGGCCGCCGGTGACCACCACAATCCGCACTCGATCCGCAATGGCGAGGTGTTGGATGTCTTCACGATCACCGACCACCACCACCAGCTTTTCCGGCGCGTAGGTCCGAAGGCGTTCTGCAAAGGACGCCGCCTTCATGGCGCCAACCATCAGCACCAGGTCCTCCTCCTTGTCCGGCTCAAAGGCGCAGATCATTTTCGCCTCCAGCACTCGGGCAAGGCTGCGCACCGACGCCAGGATGCGTCGGGAGTCGTACATCCGGTTGGGCGAGGGGTAGAAGAACTTGCTCGCCTTGAAGACCGACATCAGGCCGCGGCATCGGCGTTCGTCATCGAGGATGGGGAGGACGCGTATGTTTTTCTCGTCCATCACCGCGAGGGCTTCCACCACGCTGGTGCGGGGCGGAACGCCGATCACGTGGGACTGCATGACGTCGCGGACCTTGGGCGAGACATCGGCGACGAATTTGGGTGGCGGCACTCCGAAGGTGCGGAGGACAAAGTCGATCCGTTCATTGGTGTCGCCACAACGGGCCGCCACCGCGTTGGGGGTGCCGGTGCGGCGTTTGAATTCGGCGTAACCGATTGCGGAACAGATCGCGTCGGTGTCCGGGTTGCGGTGGCCGATGACGAGGATCTCGCTCATGTGGCGCGCTTGGGATAGGCGAAGCCGGGGCGGTGTTCAATCGCAGAGGAGGGAAATCGCGGGTGCCTCCAGATTTGAACACTTTCCATTTGGCATCAACGGCTGCGCTTCCGAAGGTTGGCCTGTGCCAAGTCGTGTCCTCGCCGTCGCCAACCAGAAGGGTGGCGTCGGAAAAACCACCACCGCCGTCAACCTTTCCGCCTGCCTCGGAGCGCGCGGATTCAAGGTGCTGCTCATCGATCTCGACGCGCAGGCCAATGCCACCAGTGGCCTTGGGCTTGAGAAGACCGAGGGAGGCAGCGTGTACCGCCCGCTGCTCGGCGAAGGCGGATTGGAGGAGCGCATCAAGGAAACTGCCTTCACTGGCCTTTCCATGATCCCGAGCGAAATGGATCTCTGCGGGGCCGAAGTCGAGCTGGCCCGGTCCGAGGATTACCTCAACCGCCTGCGGCGCGCTCTACAGCCCATCCGGGATTCCGGGCGATTCGATGTCATCCTCCTCGACTGCGCCCCAGCTCTTGGAATCCTCACCCTGAACGCCTTTGCCGCCGCCGACCGGCTCCTCGTGCCACTCCAGTGCGAGTACTACGCGTTGGAAGGCGTGGCGATGATCACCCGCATTCTCAACCAGGTACGCGAAACCGGCATCAACCCGGGCCTTGAGCTCTTGGGGGTCGTGATGACCATGTACGACGGTCGCACCAAGCTTGCCCAGAATGTGGTTTCCGAGGTCCGTCAGCACTTCGGGACGCTGGCATTCGAGACCATGATTCCGCGCACCACCCGCATTGCTGAGGCCCCAAGTTTTGGCAAACCCGTCACCGTGTACGATCCCTACAGCGCGGGTTCCTCCGCCTACGAGGTGCTCGCCGGTGAAGTCGCCGCCCGCCTTGGGCTCTGATTTTGGCCGGTCGGAATTCGGACGCAATGGTCACCGGTGGATTGCGCCTTGACCCGGATGCCTTCTACCGTCAAAGGAACGCCTACGTATGAACTGGACCTCACCCCTCCTCCTTGTCTCTCTCGCCAGCCTGTCAGCTCTGAATGCGTCGGACTGGCCCCAGTACCGAGGCCCAAAATCCGATGGATCGACCTCGGACCGGATCGCGACCAGTTGGCCAGCCGCCGGTCCGGCGGTGGTGTGGAAGGTACCCTCGACGGGTGGGTTCAGCTCGTTCGTGATTGCGAAGGGGCATGTGTTCACCCAGGAACTGCGTGAGATCGACAGTGCCCAGCAGGAGACCGTGGTGGCCCGCAGCGCGGACACGGGCAAAGAGATTTGGCAGCAGGCGCTGGGCACGATGAAGATCAACGACGGCGGCCAGTCGGGTGCCAAGGGCAACGACGGCGGCGATGGCCCGCGTTCCACGCCCTCGATCGATGGAAATCACGTGCTGACCCTGTCGGCGAAGCTGGTGCTGACCTGTTTTGACGCCGCCACCGGGAACACGGTGTGGCGACACGATCTGCTCAAGGAATACAGCGGCCGGAACATTTCCTGGATGAACGCCGCCTCGCCGGTGGTCGAAGGAAAGCTGGTGCTGGTCGGAGGCGGCGGCCCGGGCGAATCGCTCCTCGCCTTCAACAAGGATACCGGTGACGTCGCCTGGAAGGCCTTCGACGAAAAGGTCACCCACGCAACGCCAGTGGGGGCGACCATCCTCGGCACGCGCCAGGTGGTTTTCTTCCTCCAGTCCGGACTGCTCTCGGTGGATCCGAAAACCGGCGCTGAACTTTGGCGCCATCCGTTCCCGTACAAGGTTTCGACCGCGGCGTCGCCAGTGGTGGCGGGCGACATCGTTTATTGCTCGGCCGGATATGACGTTGGAGCCGGCGCGGCGCGGATTTCCCATACGGGCGGAAAGTGGACCGCAGAGCCAGTCTATCGTTTCCCGGGCAACAAGTTGCTCGCCAACCACTGGAGCACGCCAGTGCTGAACAACGGCTACCTCTACGGGATGTTCCAGTTTAAGGAATACGGCTCCGGCCCGGTGAAGTGCGTGGATGTGAAGACCGGTGCGGTGAAGTGGGAGCAGTCCGGGTTTGGACCTGGCCAGGTGATCCTGGTTGGCGACCAAGTGCTCGCCCTTTCCGATGCCGGCGAGCTGGTGCTCTTTAAGGCCGATCCTTCGGGCTACCATGAGACCGCCCGCGCCACGGTTTTGGCGGGCAAGTGCTGGACCACCCCGGTGGTCAGCAATGGTCGCGTCTACGCCCGCAGTGCGCGTGAGGCCGTGTGCCTCGATCTGAATCCCAAGCGCGCGTCGCGGTGAGAGTGGCGACGGTCAAGGGGCCGAAACGCTGACTCACGGTAGGGCGAATCTCCTGATGAGCCGGGTAGGGGGAAGCGCT
>JANXMD010000481.1 GCA_025354845.1 Verrucomicrobiota bacterium
CAGCCCTGAAGGCGACCCTTCTCCGCGTGCCGTCCCGCGACGAGATCAACCCGATCGCCAACGAGCAGGCGGTCGTCGAATTCTACTCCCGCTAATTCGGTCCGCCGCCGTTCGGCGAACCACATCGCAATTATAGGGGGCTGTCGGCCGGGAGTAGATCAGGCCGGCAAATGCCCAGATTAAAATTGCACCCCAAATCCCATGCCTGTACGTCTAGGTCGGTTTGAAATGCCCAAGCGGTTGTCGAAGGATGAGTCCTCGGCAACGCCTCTCTTCGCGAAGTTTATCGCGGAACCCTTCGAAACCGGGTTCGGGCACACCATCGGCAATTCGCTTCGCCGCGTGCTCCTGAGCTCGCTCGAAGGCGCTGCCATCACCTCCGTCAAGATCGACGGGGCCATGCACGAATTCACCACCGTGGACGGCGTGGTCGAGGACGTGACCGACATCGTCCTGAACTTGAAGAAGATCAAGTTCAAGACCCATTCCCGCGAAACGCAGATGCTCCTGCTCTCCGTGAGCAAGGAGGGTGCAGTGACCGCCGGCGACATCCAGCTCAACCAGAACGTTGAATTGGTGAACCCGGAGCAGCACATCTGCACGCTCGACAAGAAAAAGAAGTTCGAGATGGAACTTGAGGTCAAGGTTGGCCGTGGTTTCTGCCCTGGTGACGAGAACAAGAAACTCGACCAGCCGATCGGCGTCATCGCCATCGACTCGATCTTTTCCCCGGTCACCCGTGTCCGTTACAATGTTGAGGCCGCCCGTGTCGGTCAGCGAACGGACTACGACAAGCTTCTGGTTGAGATCTGGACCGATGGTCGGATCTCTCCCGACGACGCCCTCACACAGGCTTCCGCCATTCTCCAGCACCACCTCGATGTGTTTGTCGGCTACGACAAGAACGCCGTGGAGTTCGAGGAAGAACAGAAGCCTCAGGACGACGAGAAGGCCAAGCTCCGCAAGCTTCTCAACATGAGCGTCAATGAGATCGAACTCTCGGTCCGTGCCGCCAACTGCCTCAACAACGCCAACATCACGTCCGTCGGACAGCTGGCAATGAAGACCGAGGCTGAAATGCTCAAGTACCGCAACTTCGGTAAGAAGTCGCTGAACGAGATTAAGGAAAAGCTGTCCGGCCTCGGCCTGGCGCTCGGCATGAACATCGACCCGTCGCTGCTCGAACCGGCGCCGGAAACCAAAAAGATCTAACCTCCCATGCGTCACCTCCGCCGCACCGCCAAGCTCGGCCGCACCGGTTCCCATCGCAATGCGATGCTCGCGAACTTGGTCGGCAGCCTCATCAAACATCGTCGCGTGACCACCACGCTGGCCAAAGCCAAGGCCGCGCGCCCCGTGGCCGAAAAGCTCCTCACTCTGGGAAAGCAGGCCCAGGAAGCTCTCGCCAGGGCATCCACCGCGACCGATCCGAAGCAGAAGGCCACCGCCACCGCGAAGAATGTCCACTGCCGCCGGCTCGCCGCTGCGAAGCTCCGCCAGCAGCCGCGCAGCTTCTTCCAGGGCACCAAGAAGTCTCCTGGCAAGGTCAAGCGCGAGCTTTTCCGAGAAAACGAGGACGTCGTGCACATCCTCTTCGATAAGATCGCCCCGCTCTTCAAGAGCCGCAACGGGGGATACACCCGCATTCTCCGCCTCGGAGAACGCCGTGGTGACGTCGCCCAGCTCGCGATCCTTGAATGGGTGGAAAACGCGGATGCCGAAATGGCGCCTGCGGCGACGACCCCTGAGGCTGCGAAGTAATTCGTCCTAGTTTCTCTCCAAGGCCCGCCGTAATTCGGCGGGCCTTTTTGTCGTCGACGGTGGAAAATCTTGCAGGGTTGGACGGCGATTCCTTGCCCGGGCTCCGTGCTGTGGGAGGATTTCGGCCATGATCTTGCGCAGCGACGAGGCGGTCGAGCTCACCACCCCCACGGGCCCAATGCGGACCCACGTGTTCCGCCCGGTGGCTCCGGGTCGGTACCCGGGAATTGTCCTGTATTCGGAGATCTTTCAGGTGACCACTCCCATCCGGCGCACGGCCGCCTTTCTCGCCGGACATGGGTATGTCGTGGCGGTCCCCGAGATCTGGCACGAATTCGAGCCCGCCGGGGCTGTGCTGGCCTACGATCAGGCCGGAGCGGACCGGGGAAACGCCCTGAAACTGGAGAAGGAGTTGCGCGGCATTGATGGCGACGCACGGGCGGCGGTGGATTTCCTCAAGTCGCATTCCGCCTGCACCGGGAAGATAGGCGTGGTTGGCATCTGCGTGGGAGGCCACTTGTCGTTCCGCAACGCCGCAACGTGTCCCGAGGTCCGTGCCGCCGCCTGTTTCTACGCGACCGACATTCACAAGGGGGCATTGGGCAAGGGCGGCGATGACACGATTTCCCGCGTGAAGGATGTCCGAGGGGAACTGCTGATGATTTGGGGGCGGCAGGATCCGCACGTGCCGCGAGAGGGACGGCGACGGATTTATGAGGCGCTGGCCGATTCCGGGGTCGATTTTACCTGGCACGAATTCAACGGGCAGCATGCCTTCCTCCGGGATGAAGGCCATCGGTACGATCCCGCGCTGGCCCTGCAGTGTCAGCAACTGGTGCTGGAATTGTTCCATCGTCGCCTTGGGGAAGGGGCATCCGGGTTGGAGGGGACCGGTGGCCCTGCGGAATCGCGCCACTGACCCGCGGCATTTCTCAGGATGAACGCACTCCCGATTTGCGTCGCGTCGTCGGGGCGGTACCGTGGGGACTGAATCAACCCCACTGGCAGGTCTTTGGACACAATGGCTTTCCGCCTTTCATCCGTCTTGGTCGCGCTGGTCTGGATCTCATTCCAGACGCTGGCGACTGGCCCCGATTTTCAGCGACAGATCCGACCGATTCTCTCGGACAAGTGCTTTGCCTGCCATGGACCAGACGAATCGCGTCGAAAGGGCGGGCTCAGGCTCGATCTGCCGGGGGAACCCTTTAAGGCGCTGAAATCAGGGCATCGGGCAATTGTTCCTGGCAAGCCCGGGGAGTCGGAATTGGTCCACCGTTTGGACGCCACCGATGACGAGGAGGTCATGCCGCCGCCGAAGTTCGATCGCCATCTTTCCACGGCGGAAAAGGAAATGCTGCGGCAGTGGATCGCGGCGGGAGCGGAATTCTCAGAGCACTGGGCATTTCAACCCCCGGTTGAGCCGAAGCTCGCTGAGGCCCGATCCGTGGGATGGGGACGCAATCCCGTGGACCGGTTTGTTCTCAAGAAGCTGGAGGAGCGCGAGCTGTCGCCGGAACCCGAAGCCGAGCGCACGACCCTTGCCCGTCGCGCCTCACTGGACCTGACAGGGCTGCCGCCCACGCCGGAGGAAGTGGACGCCTTCCTGTCGGACAAGTCCGCGGGAGCCTATGAACGGCTGGTGGATCGTCTGCTGGAGTCGCCGGCGTACGGCGAGCGCATGGCGCAGTGGTGGCTGGACTTGGCACGATATGCCGATACCAATGGGTATCATATCGATACCCATCGCGACCTTTGGTTGTGGCGTGAGTGGGTGATCCGCGCCTTCAACCGCAACGTCCCCTTCGACCGTTTCTCGGTGGAGCAGATCGCGGGTGATCTGCTTCCGGGTGCCTCGGTGGAGCAGAAGATCGCCTCCGGTTTCAACCGCAACACGATGGTGAACTTCGAAGGGGGTGCCGATCCGGACGAATATCAGACCAAGTATGTGGTCGATCGCGTCAACACCACCGGGCTGACCTGGTTGGGGCTGACCGTGGGTTGCGCCGAGTGCCACGACCACAAGTACGACCCGATTTCCACGCGTGAGTTCTACCAGTTCTTTGCCT
>JANXMD010000725.1 GCA_025354845.1 Verrucomicrobiota bacterium
GGATGCCGGGGTTGACCGCCAGGATGTAGGCCATCGCGGCGAAGGTGGTGATGCCGGCAACGAACTCGCGACGAACCGAAGTCTGATGCCGGCCCAGCTGAAACACGCGCTCAAGCACGGCCGATGATTCGTTCATCACCGGGAAGCCGCCAACAGGAATCCGGTCCGATGAAAAGGTTTCAACGTGTGCCTGGGTTTCAGAGACTTCGTAACCGCAGATGGACGCAGATGGACGCAGATGAAGCGGATCGCGAATCGGGAGCTGAATCGGCAATGCCTACCACAGCGCCCTCTCGGCAGCTCGCCCTGGGAACTCTCAGGGATTTTTATCCGCGTCCATCTGCGTTCATCTGCGGTTGGATTTGCAGGAATTGATTCCGCACCAGAGTGAAGTGCGCCAGCAGGCGGTCGAGATAGGCGTCGCGGGTGAAGGTGGTGTATCGCGTTCGTGCGGCCTGTCCCATGGCGAGGCAACGGTCGGGGTCGCGCAGCAGCATGCCCAGAGCTTTTCCCAGGGCTTCCGGGGTCTTTTCGGTTACGGACACTCCGGTCTCCCCGGGCCAGAGCCATTCCTCCACCGCGCCGCCGGCGAAGGCGACGATCGGCTTTCCGTGGGCTAGCGCCTCAACGCCGACCAGTCCAAAGGGTTCCTCGCGGAGAACCGGAAAGGCCACCAATTGTGCCCGGGCGTACCAGCGATCGACCTCATCCGGATGGAGCTCGCCGGGAAGGACAACGCGATCCTCGATTCCAAGCTCACGGATCACTCCGGTCAGGCGTTCCCGCTCCGGTCCGTCCCCGGGAACGGCAAGTCGCCACGGAATATCTCGAAGACCGTGGAGGGCGCGAATCAGCACGTCGATGCCCTTGTGATGCACCAGTCGGGCGGGGGCCACGATCAGTCCCGGCTCCATCGGCAACTCGACGGCGGGGGCCGTCGAGTAGAGCGGGATCACCGTGAGCCGGTTTTCCGGAAACCCGTTTTCGAGAAAGCCACGGCGCATAAACCGTGAGGCCACCTGGATCTGGAGATGTCGGTACCCACGCGCGCGGAGGCGTGAGGCAACGAGGCGCCAGCGGACCCAGTTGCCCATCGGAGACCGCCCGCCGCATCCGGTGGTGTAGTGCAGCGGCAGGCAGGCCAGACCATGAGGGCGATGGCAGTGCTGGAGGTTCCGATCCACGCGGTTTCCGCCGGAGCAGAACCAGCTTTCGTCATGCACGAACTGGGCCGAGGGGATGCGGTCGACCCAATCGGGATACGACTCCATGACCTGCGTGCTGTGGCTCTGGATTAGATCGGGTTGAAATTCCTCGATCGCCTGGAGCATCTGCGTGCGCATCGATTCCGCCGGCTGACGGTCCTCCACGCGACGACTCCAGATGCCCGGACTCAACTGCGCGTCGCCGCTGTGATAGACGCAGCCCACGGTCATCCCGCGGGCGTGAAGCCCCTCCAGGGTTTCAACCACGACGCGATTGCCACCGCCATTCAGATAGCGGGCCACGTCGTTGATGAGGAGGATCCGCATCCGGGGTGACCCTATCCCGAGCCGCTCAAAAGCGGAACACCGAACGAGGCGCCGCGGAGGCCGCGGAGGTTGAAGCGTTGAAGGGCAGAAGGGTTGAAGAGGAGTGAAGCGCGCGGCTACCAAGTTCGGAGTTCCACATTCATGTGGCTCGGGTTCGGCGTTACGGCAAACCCGTTGAAGAGGAATCCTATACCCAACCTTTTACCCCGCCTTCTCACGCCGAGCGTACCGCTTCCACACAGCGTGGGCAGAGCTCGGGGAAGCCGACATCGGCGCCGACATCGGTCTCCCAATGCCAGCATCGGTCGCACTTCACACCCGACGCTTTCGTCACCACGACTTCCACGGAGGGCACCTCGGCGACTTCCCAATGGATTTGCGAGACGTTGGCCAGCTCCTGGAGGAGTGGGGTGCCGGTGCCATCGGTGTCGACGCCAGCACGGAACGCGGCAGTCGCCAGGAGGGTGACCTGCGCGTCGAGGGCCTTGCCGATGGTCTTTTCCTGACGCGCCTTCTCGAGCGGCTTGAGCAGGTCCTCGCGGAGCTTGAGTCGAGAGGTCCACTGGGCCCGCTCGGCGTCCGAAATGACCACCTGGGTGGGATCCCACTGCGACGCGTGCACCGAACCCACCGGGCGGCCGGGGATGAATTCCCAGGCTTCCTCCGCGGTGAACACCAGCATGGGAGAGAGCATTTGGCACAGCCGGGTGACCATGCGATGCAGCGCAGTCTGGGTGCTTCGACGTCGGGCGGAATTCACCGGATCGGTGTACAGGCGGTCCTTCACCACGTCGTGGTAGGTGGCGCTCAGCTGCACGGCCACGAACTGCGAGATCTTCTGATAGACCACGTGGAATTCGAAGTTCCGGTACGCGGCGTCCACTTCGGATTCGAGGGCGGCGAATTCTCCCAGGATCCAGCGGTCGAGTCCGGTCAGGTCGGCGTCGGCCACGGCGTCGCGCGCGAGATCGAAGTCGAAGAGGTTGCTG
>JANXMD010000748.1 GCA_025354845.1 Verrucomicrobiota bacterium
GTTCATCCGGCGCGACTGGTAATCTTCGCAGTTGGAGCAGCTCGACACCTCAAGATACGAGCCCTGGCCGGGGGCCCAGACTTCGATGTCATAGGTCTTCGCCGAGGCGAATCCCATGTCGCCGGTGCAGAGGTTGATGACTCGGTAGTGCAGACCCAGGCGGTTGAGGACGGTTTCGGCATTGAGGACCAGCTTCTCCAGTTCCTCGTAGCCGGTTTCCGGGGTGACGATCTTGATTAGCTCCACCTTGTCGAACTGGTGAACGCGAATCATGCCACGGGTGCCCAATCCAGCGGCGCCGGCTTCGGCGCGAAAGCAGGGCGAGTAGGCAGCGTAGCGCACGGGCAGTTGAGCGGCCGGAAGGATTTCCTCGCGATGGATGTTCCCCACCGGTGCCTCGGCGGTGGGCACGAGGTACAGTTTGCCGAGCGTGGTGCCGTCGAGACCTTCCTGCACGGCGTAGGCCTGGTCCTTGAATTTCGGGAACTGGCCGACGCCGAACATGCAGTGCTCGCCCACGATGTAGGGAGGCGCGACTTCGACGTACCCGTGTTCCCTGGTGTGGAGGTCGAGGAGGAAGTTGATCAGCGCGCGCTCCAGGCGGGCGCCCCATCCGGTGTAGAGAAGGAAACCAGAACCCGAAAGTTTTACACCGCGGGCAAAGTCGATGAGCTTCAGCTTCTCGGCGAGCTCGATATGAGTGAGCGGCTTGAAGGCGAACGCGGGCTGGCTGCCGTGGACGCGGATTTCCGGATTGTCGGCGGCGTCCTTGCCAAGTGCGACGCTGGCATGGGGCAGGTTGGGGATGCGCGCCAGGATCGTGTCCCGTGCGATCTCGGCCTCGGCTACTTTTTGATCCAGCTGCGAGATGCGGTCGCCGATGTCTCGGGTCTCGGTCTTCTTAGCCTCGGCTTCGGCGAATTTCTTCTGGCCCATCAGAGCGCCGATCTCTTTGGAGACCGCATTCCGCTTGGCCTTCAATTGCTCGACTTCGGAAAGGGCAGTGCGGCGTTGCTCGTCCAGTTCGAGCACCTCGGACACGCGCGTCTCGTCGCCCCCATTCCGGGTGGCGAGGCGTTCGCGCACAAAGTCGGGTTTCTCACGCAGCAGTTTGATGTCGAGCATGCGGGCGAGGGTAGGGAAGACCCGCCGAGGGCGGCAAGCCGGGTGTTCCGGACACGGCCGCTGCGGCCTCAGAAGTTTTTCGCCACCACCATGAACCCGTATCCGAGCCCAAAGGTCACCGGCAGAGTGAGGAACCAGGCCCATAGGATCCGCTCGACCACACTGAGCTTGAGCGCGCTGAACCGCTTGGCGCAGCCGACGCCCATGATGCTGGTGGTGATGGCGTGGGTGGTGGACACCGGCATGCCGAAATTCTGAGCCACCATGAGGACCGTGGCAGCGGTGGTTTCGGCGGCGAAGCCGTGGATCGGCTGCAATCGGACCATCTTATGTCCCATGGTGCGGATGATGCGCCAACCGCCCGCGGCGGTGCCGGCGGCCATGGTGAGCGCACAAGCCACCTTGATCCAGGCGGCGATGTATTCCTTGCCTCCAGTTGTCTGGATCATCGGGTGCCGGAGGAAGCCGAGCCACTCGGGGAGATTATCCAGCGCCCCCGACTTGGCGCCTGCCACGAGCGCGAGTGCAATGATTCCCATGGTTTTCTGCGCATCATTGGAACCGTGGCTGAAGCCCATGTACGCGGCGCTGGCGAGCTGGGCCTTGCCGAACACCGCGGTCACCGTGCGCGGACGCCAGTTTTTCACCAGCAGGTACAGCAGCGTCATCACCACAAACCCGATAACGAAGCCGGCCACGGGCGAGGAGAACATCGGGATGATCACCTTGATCAGCAGACCCTTTCCCTCCCACCAGTGCGCCTTGCCGGGTTCGGACCAGATCACGGCATGCCAGTTGCCGCCGGCGGTGGCGACGGTGGCCCCAACCAGCCCGCCAACCAGTGCGTGGGTGGAGCTGCTGGGGATGCCAAACCACCACGTGAGCAGATTCCACGTGATTCCGGCGAGGATGGCGCAGATGAGCGTCTGGGTGGTGACGAATTCGGTGTGCACCAGTCCGGAGCTCACGCTCTTGGCCACCGCGTTGCCCCACAAGGCGCCGCCGAGGTTGGTGATGGCGGCGAGCAGAATGGCCAGGCGCGGGGTGAGCACCTTGGTGGACACGACGGTGGCGATGGAATTCGCCGTGTCGTGGAAGCCGTTGATGTATTCAAACACCAGCGCCACCAGAATGACCGTAATCAGGAGCGTCATGGCCGGCGCTCAGGAGTTCTTCAGGACGATGTGGAAGATCACGTTGCCGGCGTCGCGGCAGCGGTCGATGACCTTTTCCAACAGCTCGTAGAGGTCCTTCAACGCGATCACGCGGACCGGATCGGTTTCGCCGTTATAAAGTCCGCGCAGCAGCTCGATCATGAGCTTGTCGGCCTCGCCCTCCAGATATTGCAGGCGGTCATTCTGTTCCTTGACCACGTCGAGCTTGGCCGCGCGCAGCTGCTTCACCAGGCCAAGAACGGTGTCGGTGGCGCTTTCCAAAAGCTGGACCTGCCGGCTGAAATCGGAGGCTCCCACCAGGTGGCGGCAGAGGAGAAGGCGTTCTCCAAATTTTTCGAGCGTCTTGGGGATCTTGTAGAGCGCATTGCTGAGCGCCTCGATGTCCTCGCGCTCCAGGGGGGTGACAAACGTTTGGGTGAGACGCGCGCTGATCTCCTCGGTGATGCGCTTGTCCTTCTTGCGGAGGAGCGCGAATTCATCGAGGGAGGTCAGGGCTTTGTCCGGCGCGCTGAGCAGTCTCACGGCCAACCGCACGCTTTCGCGGGCTTCGCCAGCCGATTTCTCGAGCAGATCGAAGAACACGTCATCCCGGCCGAGCAGGCGCTGCAGTGAAAACATGTCCGAAGAGTGTCAGCCGTCGGGCGCCGTGGCAATGCCGGGCGTGGCCGATGAAACCGGTTCCGAGGACGAAGCCGGCGGCAAGGATTCTGCGCGGGCGCGCCCCGTCGAACTTCCCCCTTGCGGCCTCGGGACTCTCGCGTAGTTTCGCCTTGCGTCCGGCACGCGACGGAAACCCAACCGTAGCGTGTTAACCGGCGCCCCAACCACTTTTAGGCCCCTTGCCGCTGTGCTGATGCCATGAGTGCCACTGCTGCTGCGCCGGTGACGGATCACGATTACCGCGTGCAGGACGACCTGAACCGGGAGTCGCTTCCCCAATCCCAACGCGACCCTTCCCGGAAGGTGGCGTGGGCGAACGCCATCTGCGCCGCTGTGCTCGGGGTCGGCGTTTTCTTCCACGCCGAGGCCAGGCGCTTCGAATTTCAAGCCGAAGTGGTCGATTCGCTTCCGGTTGAGATTCCCGAGTTCGTTCCGGAGGTCACGCCGCCCCTCGCCCAGGACAAGCCGGAGGAGGAACAGCCGGATCAATTGGATGAGGCCCCGGCCGTACCCACTGTGGTGGTCGCCGATTCCCCCAAGGTCAATTTCGCGGTGCAGGTCACCGGCCCGACGGTGACGGCGAAGGATTTCACCTACGTTCCGCCGCCTCCGCGAAATCCGCCCAAGCAGGTGGCCAGCGCTCCGAAGGGACCGCAGTTGTTCCGCGGCGGCGCCTCCACCGACGGAGGAACCTACCCCGATGTCCCCTATCCTCGCGATGCCTTGATGCGGCGTGAAACCGGGGAGGTGCAGCTCTACGTCGTCGTCACCGAGGACGGCGCACCGGAAAAGGTGGAAGTCCGCATCAGCAGCGGCTCACCGGTGCTTGATCGCGGTTCCCGGCAGCACGTGCAGAAGTACTGGCGCTGGCCGGCGGGACCGCGACGCGAGTACTTGGTCCCGATCGAATTTGTCATCCGCTGAGCCCCTGGTCGTCCCACCTGAATCCCGAACCTCAGAACGCAAAAGCCCCTGACCCCCTATGCTCCTAGCCAATGTTGCCGTTCAATACTTCAAAGATGGCGGGCCCATCATGTATCCCATTCTGGTGGTCGCCCTCGTGGCGGTCGCCGTGGTGAGCGAGCGCTTCTTCTGGTGGATTCGTGAGAGCGCCAAACGCGATTCCGACGGTTTGGAAAAGGTGCTGGCGGCAATGGAAAACGGTGATTTCAAGTCGGCCCTGCAGCATTCCCGTGGCTCCGAGGATCCCGTGGTGCGGATGATCTTTCGCGGTTTGAGTCACGTGCATGGTTCGCTTTCGGGCGCGCTGAAGGTGGCGGCAGGAGCCGAGATCAAGCGGGCCGGACGTTTCCTGATGCTGATCGATACCTGCATCACGGTGGCGCCGCTGCTCGGACTGCTGGGAACGGTGACCGGCATCATGGGCTCGTTCAAGGCGGTCGGTGGCAACGATCTGGCGGTCAGTGCGGTCTCCGGCGGCATCGGCGAAGCGCTCATCGCCACGGCGTGCGGCCTCGGCATCGCGATCTTCTGCCTGCTTCCGTTCAATTATTTCAACGAGCGTTTGGCCAAGCTGACCTTCGAGCTCGAGACGGCGGCGACAAACGTCGAGGTGATGGTCACCCGCGCCAAGCAGGAGGGCTTTGACACCATGACCTTCCGCCGCCAGACCGCTGCGGATCAGACCTGACTCCCGATGCAGCTGCACTCCTCTCCGGTGCCGCAGCGCAAGGCACGCATCGAAATCATCCCGTTGATCGATGTGATGTTCTTCCTGCTCGCGTCGTTCATGATGGTCAGTCTCTCCCTGCAAAACATGCAGTCAAAGCGGATGACCCTGCCCGAGGCCATCACCGCGCGCCCTGATTTCAAGCCCGACATTTTCAACGTCGGGGTGGATCAGTCCGGTAGCGTGTCCGTGGGAAAGACCAATGTCACTTTGGACAAGCTCGACGAAATGCTGGCTGCGGCGCTGAAGCGCAACACGAACGCGCCGGTGTTCGTCACCGCCGACCGCGACACTCTCCACGGCCAGGTCAATCGCGTCCTCGATCGGATCCGCCGGGCCGGAGTCCAGCGGGTGGCGTTCACCGTCGATCCGAAGGCGGCCCGATAGGATCCGTTCGCTGCGCACTTTAATCTTTCACCAACTCCAAACCTATCATGGCAGGCGGCGGATCCTCACACTCAGTCGGCGGCCGAAAAAAGGCGCGCATCGAGATCATCCCGTTGATCGATGTGATGTTTTTTCTCCTCGCGTCGTTTATGATGCTCAGCCTCTCGATGCAGAAGCTGCAGGTGATCAAGATGGACCTGCCCACCGCGGTGGCTCAGAAGTCGTCGAAGAAGCCGGATGTCTTCAATATTGAGATCTCCCGGACCGGCGATCTCACGGTCGACACGAAGCGCATGTCGCTGATCGAGATGGAAAAGGCCCTGAAGGAGCGGATGGCGGCAAACACCAACCTGCCCGTTTACATCAAGGCGGACCAGAAGGCGACCCACGGCATGGTCCTCAACATTCTGGATGTGGTGAAGAGCGATGGCGCTCCCAAGGTGTCGTTTGCCATCGAGCCTCCGAAAGAGTAAGCCTGCGGCATCGGGCCGTGCGTGACGGCTCCGTTTCCGTCATGGCCCCCTCCCTCCATCGCTCCGTTCACCGGATTTCGGTAGTCGTCGTTTGGGCGTCGCTCGTGACGTCTCTTGTTTCAGCAGTCGGCGCTGACTGGCCGCAGTTTCTCGGACCGCAGCGCAACGGGACAGCACCGGCGTCGCCGGCGCTCGCGGATAAGTTTCCCAACGGCAGCCCAACAAAGCTCTGGAGCGTGGACGTCGGTCAGGGCTTTGCCGGACCCGTGGTCGCCGCGGACAAGGTGGTGATGTTCCATCGGGTGGGCGACGCTGAGGTGGTCGAGGCCTTTGCATTTTCCGATGGCAAGCGCCTATGGCATCAGGAATCACCCACCGCGTATTCCGATGATTTCGGATTCGACGAGGGACCGCGCGCCTGCCCGAGCGTCTCCGAAGGGCGAATCTACACTCACGGCGCCGACGGAAAACTCGAATGCCGCCGGTTAACGGACGGAGAACGGATCTGGTCGGTGGACACGCGGGCTCGCTTCGGCGCGGACAAGGGATTCTTTGGCCGTGCTTGCGCGCCGCTCATCGTGGGCAAGCGCCTCTTTCTCAATCTTGGTGGCCGCGGCGGCGCCGGCGTGGCTGCATTTTCGACCGATAACGGTGACTTGCTGTGGAAGGCGACCGAGGACGAATCCGGGTACGCCTCGCCGATGCCTGGTCCCGCGGAGATCGCGCCGGGCAGCGTGCTCTTCTTCACCCGATCGGGGTTGCACGCCGTCGCGATGGAGTCGGGCAAAGTGATCGCATCGCATCCTTGGCGGGCGCGGATGCACGCCTCGGTTAATGCCGCCACCCCGGTCGTGTCGGGGAATGAGGTGCTGCTGACCGCCAGCTATGGTGCCGGGGCCACGCTGTTGCGCTGGCAGTCGAACGCCTGGCAGACGGTGTGGTCCGGGGATGACAGCCTCTCGTCCCACTACGCGACTCCTGTAAAACACGACGGCCTCCTTTTCGGATTTCACGGACGACAGGAAACCGGCGGGTCGCTGCGCTGCATCGATTGGGCCACCGGAAAACTCCGCTGGGATTCTGGAACGCTCGGGTCGGGAACCGTGGCCGTTGCCGGGGATCGGTTGGTGGTGCTGTTGGAATCCGGCGAATTGATTCTGGCGCCCGCTTCCGGGGATCGCTTTCAACCCGCGGTTCGGTGCCAGATTTTGGGCACCGGGCTTCGGTCGCCCTTTGCGCTTGCCGACGGACGCCTCATAGCACGCGACAAAAAGAAGCTAGCGGTGTTCGACCTGCGCCCGTGAGGTGACGAGTGAAGCGGAGGGCGTCGTTGGAGCGGATCAGTCTTGGATGAAGTAGCTGAGATTCTCCAATTCGATGGCTAGGTTCACGTTGTTCACCATCACGTTCTCGGGAACCGAAAGCATGGCGGGGGAGAAATTCAGAATGCCGGCGATGCCCTGGCCGACAAGCTGATTGGCCACCTCCTGTGCCGCCGCCGCGGGCACGGTCAGGATCGCCATCCGAACCCCGCGCTCTTGAATCACGGTGGCGAGTCGATCCATCGGATGGAGTGGCGTGCTGATTGGCTTTTCCCGGTGCCGCCGCGGTTCCTGGTCAAACGCGGCGACGATTTCGAACCCCTCCTGCTCAAATCCCCGGTAGCTCAGGAGGGCCGTACCGAGATTGCCTACACCCACCAGCACCACCGGTTGCAGCCGGTTGGTGCCGAGGAGATCGGTGATCATGGTGGCCAGCTGATCCACATCGTAGCCGAGGCCGCGGGTGCCGAACTGGCCGAAGTAGGTGAGATCCTTGCGGAGCTGGGTGGGTTTGACCCCGGCCGCACGGGCGAGCGCCTCGCTGCTGACCGTCTGGAGCTGGTTCTGACGCAGTCGCTGCAGGCAGCGAAGATAGACCGACAGCCGGTAGATAGTTTTCCGGGGGATTTCAGGACGGCCCAATTTCTTCACGTGCGCCAACGTTAGGGAATGCACGTGGCCGGGCAAGCGGCGCGATGCGAAATCCGGTGAGCGGAGGTCAGTCCACGAACACGAACTCGTTCGCCGACAACAAGGCCTGCGCGTACTGCTCGATTGGCGGCAGGGAGGTGGAGGTACCTGCGCCTGTCGGGCGTTCCAGAAAGCTCCTGGCCAGCTCCAATTCCCCGGCGGTTGGCGCCCGTTGGAAGGCGATTTGATGCATGCGTTCCAACTTCTGACTCAGGTTTGCGGCGGTGGCGATCGCGGGCTGGATGACAAACTCATGCGCCCGCGCTGCCATGAACGGGCTGTTCATCAGAAACAGGGCCTGCTGCGGAACGGTGGTCTGGTAACGCATGGCCGCGGTGCTGTCGGGACTCGCGAAGTCGAAGGCACGGAGCAGCCCCGGAAGATTTTGGCGGTCGATAAATCCGTAGAGTGTGCGCCGTGGGGTCCCAGCGCCCTCAAACACGGTCACTGGCTGGCCGCCGACCGTCGCGTCCAGCGCTCCCGAGGCCACCAGCAGGCTGTCGCGCAAGGCCTCGAAGTCGGCGCGTTTGCGGTTCATCCGCCACCAATTCTGATTGGCCGGATCGGTCGCTTCATTGCGCTCGTACGTCTTCCGGCCGGCGGGCGACGCACCAGGATCGCTCGTCTGCTGATAGGTTGCGGACAGCAGTAGGTAGCGGTGCAATTCTTTCAGCGACCAGCCGTGATCCATGAACCAGACCGCCAGGTGATCGAGCACCTCCGGATGGGTGGGTGGATCGCTTCGCAGGCCGAAGTCACCCGGAGTGCGGACCAGCGGGGATCCGAAATGCAGTGCCCACACGCGGTTCACCAGCACCCGCGCCGTAAGCGGATTGTCGCGGCTGGCGATGGCTTGCGCGAGTTCCAGCCGTCCGCTGCCGCGGGTGAACGGCTTGCGCTTCGGTCCCGAGACCACTTCGAGAAACTGTCGTGGCACGCGGGGTCCGTGGTTCCCCGGATTGCCGCGCTTGAACACCACCGGCTCCACCGGGCTGGACTTGTCGAGCAGCGCCATCGCACGCAGGGGTGCGCCGGGATCGGTGGCCTCCAGTTCCTCAATGCGGCGCCGGAGGGCGCGCGTCTTTTGTGCCACCGGCGTGGCGAAGAATCGGTCGATGCCACCGACGACCTCGGTGATCGGGGAGCCAGCGCCGTACAATACCTGCCGCAATTCCTCGTCGGCCGGGTCCTCCAGCGCGGACGGCGCCGGTTGTGAGGCCTTGCGCGCCGCAACCACACGATTCGTCCAAGCCACCTGGACCGCGGCGAACACCTCGCCGTAGCGGTGGGCCAGGTCTTCCAGCGACTGGGGAGGGTGTTGTCGCAGCGAGGCCGCAATGCGTGGATTGACCGCGGCGCCCTCCAGGTGGGTGGCAACCCACGCAGCGGTATTCGTCGGGGCCATCTCGGCAAGGACCACCCAGGGGCCGAAGATTCGATGCGGCTGACCCGCAGATTTCCAAGCAGACAATCGCGATTTCCAGGCGCCTGCCAGGCCCGGATCCAGGCTGCGGGTGCGGGCCAGTGCCTCGGCCTTGCCGCCGTCGAGCGGGAGCGACTCTTGAGCCGTGCGCAGATAGTCCGCAATCCGCTCGCGCAGGGTGGTCAACACTTCCTCGGTGCGATCGGCCCGATACTGGGCGAGCTCGTCGGTGCGTTTCTTGTGTTCGGTGGCGTACTGGGCGGCAAGGAAGGCGTTGGGATTCGGTCCCAGCAGGGGCTTCTCACCCGGCTCTTGGCTGCTGTCGAGGATCCCGTACAGCGAGTAGTAGTCCGCGGTGGGAATCGGATCAAACTTGTGGTCGTGGCAGCGGGCGCATCCGACGGTGAGACCCATGGTCCCGCGGCAGATGACATCGATCCGGTCGTCGATGATGTCGGCGTTGTTGTTGAGGAAGCGCCGGCCGAGGGTGAGAAATCCTTGCGCGGCCATAGGCCAGGGATTGTCCGGTGTCGCGACCTGATCGCCGGCGATCTGTGCGATCAGGAATTGGTCGTACGGAAGGTCCTCGTTCAATGCCCGGACCACCCAGTCGCGGTAGGTGTAGGCGTAGGCGTAGCGGCGTTCCTCTTCAAACACGTACCCCTTGGAATCAGCGTAGCGGGCGACGTCCAGCCAGTGACGTCCCCAACGTTCTCCGTAGCGCGGCGAGGCGAGTAGGCGGTCCACCGCGGCGGCGTAGGCACCAGGCGAGGGATCGGTGAGAAACGCCTGGGTCTCCTCGGGGGTGGCTGGGAGCCCCGTGAGGTCGAAGCTGATCCGGCGAAGCACAGTGCGTCGGTCGGCGGCCGGGCTCGGATGCAATCCCGCCTTGTCCAAACGGGCCCGGATTAACCGATCGAGCGGAGTGAGCGACGGGCCGCCCGTTTCCGGGGCCCCGGACGTGACCACCGGGATGGGTGGCGCCACCGGACGCTGGAAGGCCCAATGGGAGTCCTGCGGACGGGGCGTGACGATATCCTCCCGAGGGTCTGCCGCCCCGGTGGTGATCCAATGGCGGAGCGCATCGATCTCCACGGCGCTCAATGCATCGCCCTTGGGCGGCATGCGGTCGAGGTCCTTGGCTTTTCCGAGAACGCTCTGGACGAGCAGGCTTTCCTCCGGCTTCCCGGGCACCAGTAGGGCTCCTGAATCACCGCCCTTGGCCACGCCAGACTTCAGGTCGAGACGTAGATTCCCCTTCACGGATTTCGCGCGGGCGCTGTGACAGGAGAAACACTTGTCGGCCAGCAGCGGGCGGATGCGGTTTTCGAAGAACTCCGACTGATCCGCGGGGACCGCTCCGGCCAGGGAATTCAACGACATCAGCGCCGAGGCCAGGGCCGCGAGCAGTCGGAGGCGGAGCCGGGGCGGGTGAGGGGGCTGAAAGGTTGGCGGCATGCGGGCTTGGAGCCCATACTCGGTGGGTGTGGGCTGATGTCAAAAACGGAGCGCGGGCGTTCGGTATTCAAATGCGGTCCGGGAATCGGTCGCAAAGGTTCCCGCGGTCGGGTTTATGGCAGGCAGTGGCATGCCCGGGAATTGACCTTCCACACGACCCCTAGGCAGACTGTCGCAATGCCTGAATCCATCGGCAACGGGACCGCGACCGCAGGGCAGCCAAAAACTGCCGTGCGGTGGAATGTGCCGTTTTTGCTGATGCTGGCGGGCCTTTGGATCTGGGCGGTTTCCATCAATTATCCGTTTTGGGACACCGACCCCAATTACTCCTTCGGATTCGTGGTACCGCCTTTGGTGGTATTCTTTCTGTGGAAGCGACTCGGGAGTGAGCCGGAATCCTTCTGGAATTTTCTGCCTGACTCAGGAAAACGGTCCGCCCTGACGCCCCTGCTGTTGATCCTTCCGGGATTTGCGTTGTTTCCGGTGGAAGTGTACCGGATCGAGTATCACCAGTCGGGTATCGTGCTCTGGGCGATCAATCTGGCCATGGTGGCCTACACGATTGCGGGCGCCCGGTGGCTTGGAGGCGGCCGCCTCCTTTCGCGGGTTCTGTTTCCCGTCCTCTTCTTCCTGACCGCGGTGCCGTGGCCGGCCAAGGTTGCGGTTCCGTTTCAACAGATGCTGATGACGGGCGTGGCCCAGGTCGTCGCTGAACTCCTGTTGTGGTGCGGCATTCCGGTCAGCCTGGATGGTGCGGTGTTGCATTTGACCAAGGGCACGGTCGGGATCGTGGAGGCGTGCAGCGGCATCCGCTCCCTGCAGTCCGGCCTGATGGTCAGCCTCGCCGTGGGTGAATTGCTCGGCCTGACTCGGGCCCGCCGGACTGGGTTGGTGGGCTTCGCGATCGGGTTCGCCCTCGTCAGCAACCTGGCGCGGACCTTCACCCTGTGCTGGATCATGGAGCATCAGGGCGATCAGGCGATGCACCACTGGCACGACCGGGTGGGAAACATCGCGATGTATTCGCTCTATGCGCTCATCTATCTGGTGGGAAAGCTGCTCGAGCCCAAAGGGGGGGCTCCCTGGCCAGATGGCTCAGGAAGCTGGACCGAACGGGCGAGGCGACTGCGCTGGACCGGGCTGCCCGACATCCGCCCGCTGCTGGCCGTTTTCGCGGGTACCTTTGTCGTCGTGCACAGCTGGTATTTCGTCCTGAAGCTTCACGCGAAGCCGCAAACCACTCCGTACTTCACGCTGCGTCCGGGTGGGGAGACCAATGGGTTGGTTCGGATGGAATTTGACGAGGAGGTCTGGCGTCGGCTGGGTGCCGACTCGGGGGAACAAATCCGGAAAAAAACCGGCCTGGCGCCCCTCGGAATCGTCGATGCGTACCATCTCTTCTGGCGGCCTTCGCCCATGAGCAAGATTGCACTGCATCATCGCCCAGACGTTTGCATGCCCGGAAACGGCTGGGTGCAAAAAGGGGAGGTGGAGACCGTGAATCTGGTCGTCGACGGCCAGCCCCTTCGTTTCCTGGTGTTCCGGTTTGAACGGGGCGAGACCAAGGCGGTGCAAGTCTGGGGCGTGTGGCGTAACGGGCAGCCGGTGGAGATGGACTACTCCAACCACCTGACGGCCCTGCCCGAGAAATATCGCCCGATTCCCAGCGAACGCCATCTCATGGGCGTCGAATTGGTCTCGCTGTTCATCCCCTATCAGGGCAACAACATCCCTGCCGAAGCGCTGTTTCGGACGCTGATGCCGGAGCTGTTCTCCTATCACGCCCCGGTCGCCGAGTCCCGATAGCCTCCAGTTTCCAACCCTTCTCAGATCCTCCTGCCGTGGATTCCCCGCCTTCCCCAAATCGTCGACCCTCTGGATCGCGGGGTCGCGTGCGCGTGGTCAAAACGACCGGGGTTCTCGCCGATGCCACGATCTGGATCCGCCGGATCGTCCTGTTTCTGGGAGTCGTCCTGGTCCTGGCTGGCATTGCAAAACTGGCCTACGGACCGGCAAAGGTGGTTTGGGGGCGCCGACACGCCCGGGCCTCGGAAGATCTCTGGCGAAGCGGGGATGGTGCCGCCGCCAGTCAGCGCCTGCGTGCGGCCTTGCAGTTCGCGCCGCGAGATCCCGACGTGCTGCGCTGGGCGGCTCAATACTGCGCCAAGACGGGCCTGCCCCAGGGAATGATGTACTACGAGATGCTGCTGTCCCACCCGGAGGCAACCCGCGAGGACCATGTGGCCTATGCCGAGCTCGCACTTCGCTTCAATCGGTTGGATTTCGCGGGACGCGAGATCACCCAATTGCTCGCAAAGGAGCCTGATTCCCAGAAGCTGTTGCTGCTCCTCGTTTCCCAGCAGCGTCAGGCCCGGGATCTCGACGCCGCCGTTCGCACTGCCCGCCGCGTCTTGCAACTGAGTCCGGTGGACGAGCAGGCGCAATTCGTTCTGGGGTCTCTCCTGCTTGAACATCGGGCCCACCCCGAGTTGGCCAGTGAGGGACAGCGTCTGCTGATGGGCGTGGTGGTTTCCCACGGAAACTCATCGATGGATGCGGCTCTGCGTCTCGCCGGCACGCGCGGATTGGAACGAGCGGATTTGGAAATTCTCAACAAGCTCCTGGTTGATTATCCACCGAAGACGATGACGGACCGACTTCTGGCCATGGATCTCCGGCTCATGGCCAATCCGGCGCGGAGCAATCAACTGGTTCTCGAAACGGTCCGGTTGGTCGTGCCCGAGTTGAAGACCACCAATGTGGGGGTGGTGGTAAACTGGGCGGTCCAGCGGGGCGGTGCCGCGCCGCTGCTCGAGGCGCTGCCGATCGGAGCGAATGAAACCAACACCGCGACCCTCTCCCTCCGGGGCGTCGTGCTGGGTCAGATGGCCGAGTGGAATGAGCTCGATGCGTTGCTGGGGCGCTACGAGTCACGGATGGAGCCGTTCATCGTGGAGAAGCTCAAGGGCCAAGTGGCGCTGGGACGCGGGCGAAATTCGGATGCCCAGATTCATTTTCAGGCGGCGATTTCAGAGAATCGGGTCACCCCCTTGCAGCTCCGGGCGCTGGGGCGGGAGTTCGAGGGGCTCCACCTTCCTTTGCTCGCGGCCCAGGCGAACGTCCGCGCGATGGCTCTCGCAAACGAGGGGGGAGATATTTCGACGACCCTGAATGCCGGTCTTGAAGTCCTGCGCCTTCTGGCGCCGACCGACGAGACAGCCTCGATTCGGGACACGCTCCGGATTCTGAGCAAAGTGCTCCCCGGTGATGATGCCCTGGCCGGGGAGCGTGCGTGGTACGATTTACTCTACCGCGAAGACGTGGCGGCCTCGGCGGCGACGGCCGTGCGGCTCCACGCCGCGCATCCCGACGACGTGGCGTGGCGGGTGCTCCTGGCGCTCGCCGAGCTTCGATCCGACCGACCCGCGGAGGCACTCCAGGTGTTGGAGGAACCGCAGATTGAGTGGGTCAATGCGCGTCCGCGCTGGAAGGCGGTTTATGCGGCCGCACTCGGAGTCTCGCAGCGGCGCGAGGCGGCTCGGCGATTTGCCTCCCAGATTCCGGCCGGCAGCCTGAAGTCGCGCGAGCAGCAACTTATCGAGCCCTGGCGCTGATCGGGAAACAGCCGGATTTCCACCCGGGATGAATCCCGCTGTTCACCGGGGTTGAAAAGACCTCCGGCCCGGGCCAGTTTGCCCGCGTGTTCGCCCTGTTTGACGAGCTAAGAAACCCAGCCCTGCTCCTCAGCAACCCCGTGGCATGGGTGCTGATTCCCTTCCAGCTGTGGATGCTGATCGATGCCGTGCGCCGCGAGGACTGGATTTGGGCGGTATTCATCTTCATCGCCATGGCGTACTCCTCGGTGCTGCCCATCAGTGCGTTGTTGTACTACTTCATGGTGTATCGCGCGCAGGGGCCCGCGGGCGGAGGCGGAGGACGGACGCGCGGGTTTGAATTGCCGGGAGCAGGTACGAGGCGCCGCATTCGTGAATTGGAGGGACGCATTCACCACCTCGACAAAGCCCGGGACCACCTTGAGTTGGCCGACATCTATTTCAGCCAAGGCAAGCTCCAGTTGGCCGAATCCAGCTATCGTGCGTCTCTGGAACGCGATCCTTCCGATCGCGACGCGGTGGCCCATCTGGGACAATGCCTGCTACGCTTGGGCCGCGCCGCGGAGGCGTTGCCGATGTTGGAACGAGTGACCGCAGACGATTCGCGCCATGACTATGGGCATACCCTCATGGCCCTCGCCGAAACGCAGAGCGCCCTCGGCAATAACGACGGAGCCTTTCAGACTTGGCGGCGGGTGTTGGAAAATCACGGGTATGCCCGCGCCCGGGTTCAGTTCTCCGAACTCCTCATGGTTCGCGGGGAACGAGATCGGGCACGCACCGAGTTGAACGAGGTGATCTCCGACGATCTCCACGCGCCCAAGTTCCAACGGGATCGTGACAAACCATGGGTGCGGCGCGCTCGGACCCTGCTTGGAAAGCTCTGACATGGACCCAGGTGCCGATCCTGCCCGGGAAGGCCGTTGGCTGAAGAACGGGCTCGCGTATTTCGACTCTCTCGAGCCCGGGCTGGCACGCGCGAAGCAAAGCATTCGTGTCGAGGTTTATATCATTGGGGACGATTCGGTGGGTCGACGGATTCGCGCGGCCTTGATCGCTGCAGTCGGTCGCGGGGTGCAGGTGACTGTTCTCGCCGATGGGCTCGGATCCGCAGAGCTTCCCTCGGGTTGGTGGACACCGCTCGTGAAAGCAGGTGGAGAGGTCCATGTCTTCAACCCCCTCGCGTCCCGCCGCATTGGCATCCGGGATCACCGGAAGCTGGTTGTGGTGGATGACCGCGTGGCGTGGATTGGTGGGATTAACCTGTCGGATGACTACGCCGGGGATGGGGTCACCCAGGGCTGGGCCGATTGTGGATTCTGCATCGAGGGAGCCGCCGCGGGGCAACTGTCGAAGGAGTTCGATCTCATGGTTGCTAAATGCGCCTCCCGTCAGCCGAAGGTGGTCGTTGGCCGCATCCGTCGTGGCTCCCGCCCTCCGGCGCGCCTGATTGGCAGGGGGCTGGAGTTGATGGTCAGCGGCCCGGGGCGCATGGCCAACGCCTTCCAAAGATCGCTGCGCGAGGATATCGCCGGTTCACGACAGGTGCAGTTTGCAGTCGCCTACTTTCTGCCCGGATACCGCATGCGCCAACTCCTCCGTCGTATCTCGATGCGGGGAGCGTCGGTTCAAATCGTCGTGCCGGGACGGACCGATGTGCCGGTTGCCCTTCGTGCGGCTCGGCATCTCTATTCGGGGCTGATGCGGGCGGGCGTGGAGATATGGGAATATCAGCCGCAGGTGCTCCACACGAAGCTGTTTCTGGCCAATCGCGCAGCCTATGTGGGCTCATCGAACCTCGACACCCGCAGCCTCCACATCAACTACGAGCTCATGCTCCGATTGACCGATCCGGTGCTGGTGTCGCAGGCGCAATCCATGTTTGTCGAACTTCTGGAACGGTCAACCCGTGTCGATCCTGTCGTCTGGGCGACCTCGCGTTCCTGGCTCGAACGCTGGCGCGAACAGTGGGCGTTCTGGATCCTTTCCCGGGCGGATCCCTACGTGACCCGCTGGCTGGCGATGGGTCCGCGCTAGCTGTGTCCGGACGGCTTCGCCCTCAGGCCTGGAACAGGGCTCTCGAACGACGGCCCACCAATCGGCGGGCCCCCGCGAGACTCACCGCGAGCAACCCCATGCCGAACAGACCCAGGGCGCAAGCCACTCCGGGCGCACCCGGGTCGATGCGGCCCATCAACTGCCAGATTTGCTTGGTGATGGGATAAAACCGGTCGCGCTGGGCGAGGATGAGGCTGTCGCTCACTTCCAGCATGGCGAAGGCGAAGGTCAGGATCATTCCTGCCATGAGGTGCGCGCCAATCAGCGGAAGCGTAATGCGGAAGAAGGTGCGGACGGGCCCGGCGCCGAGCATGGCGCTCGCCTCTTCCAGTGCCGGACTCATCTGCTCGAAGCCGGCAAATGCGGCGCGCACCATGTAGGGCAGCCGGCGCACGGCGTAGCTGATCACCAGCAAAAAGGTGGGATTGGTCCTGGGATCCAACCAGGCATCGAGCCAGGGATGGTGCTTTTCGTTGACCTCAAACCCGGCGAAATAGCCGAAGGCCAGTACCAGCCCCGGCACGGCGAGGGGAAGCATGGCGAGGGTGTCGAGGAGACCTGCCAGCTTACCCGCGCGACGGCTGACCAGCCAGGCGATCCCCAAACCGAGGCCCAGATCGAGCACGCTGCTGAGACCCGCAAAAACAAAGCTGTTTCGTACCGATGAGGCAGTGAGCCCGTGGCGGGCCACCTCGCGGAAGTTCGAGAGTGTCCACGCGTCAGGAAGCGGGCTGAAGAACCAATGGCTGGAGAAGGCCACGAGGCCGACGGAGAAGTGCGGCAGCACAGAAACCGCCAGCAGCAGTCCGATCCCGCCCCAAAACAAGACGGTTCGAATCGGGCGGGCCACCGGCAGTGCCGGACGAGCGCCGCGCATGGGCGCGGGACGGGCGGTTGCGGAAGCGAATCGGCGGGTGGCGAGGAAGACGCCGGCAATCAGCCCAATAAGGGCCGCGACGAGCACGTAGCCCTGGGAACTGGAATTGAGATCGTTCAGCGAGTCGAAGATCTGCACCGGCACCACCCGGCTGTATCCGGTGATCAGCGGGGTACCGAGATCGGTGAGGGCTCCGATCCACACCACCGTGGCCCCCGCCATCCACCCCGGGCGAACCAGGGGCAGGGTGATGGTTCGAAGTTCTCGCCACGCCGACGCTCCGAGGCCGGCCGCGCTTTCGCGAAGCGACGGATCCAGTTGAGTCATCGCCGCAGAGAGAGTGAGAAACAAAACGGGATAGAAATGCAGGACCTGAAGCAGGATGATCGCCGGCAGGCCGCCGGAACCCAGCCAGTCGATCGGCGCCTCTGGATTCATCCAGCCGTGATGGATCAGAAAGAGATTCAGCGCCCCAAAACGGGCGAAGAGCTGCTGCAGGCCAATCGCGCCAACGAAGGGGGGAAGGAGGATTGGCGCCAGCAGGAGCGCAGAAAGCTGGGGTTTTCCCGCGAAATCCCAGCGGCTCATCGGCCAAGCCAGCCCGAGCGCGAGCATCGAAGCGAGGGCAACGGTCGTCGTCGCGATGAGGATTGAATTGAAGAATGCTTCGCGAAGAAGGGGGTTCTCGAATACCTGGGAGAGTGGGTTGACTGCCGTTTCCCCGGGCAGTCCGAAGGAATGCCGAAGGGTGAATCCGATGGGGTACAGGAGAAACACCGCGAAAAATGCCAGACAGGCGGCGGTCAGAATCGTTTCGGGGAGGCGGCGTGTCCTGCGAGGCATGCGGACGGGCAGGATCTCCCCCGACGATGTCGTCGGCGAGCGGGAAGATGACCAACCTGGCGTCCGAGTTCGGATCACGTGTCGCTTGACGGTCGTCAGGTCGATCAGCACGCTTCGGGCGTCGTTGGGCGGGCGTAGCTCAATGGTAGAGTTCCAGTCTTCCAAACTGGCCATACGGGTTCGATTCCCGTCGCCCGCTCCAGTCACGTTCAGTCCGCGTTGAGCGTTTTCCAATGCCAGGGTCTCGGCCCCGGCTGGAAATGAGAAGGGCGCGGATCGGCAGGTGCCGTCTGGTTTCAAATCGGCAGTCTCGGCGCTCCGTTCCTCCATACTTCCCTCTTCTCTCATGCCTCCAATTCCTGAAACACCCGACGACGCGTCTCCCCCGAAGCCAAAGCATACGTACCGCTCCGAGGAAGATCGTCCGAGTCGCGTGTTCCAGTGGGCGGTCAACCTGCCCGACAAGTTCACGGCGCGAAAGTTCAACGGCTACCAGCTGTTTCTCGTACTGCTGCTGGGCGGACTGTTCTACGTGCTGGTTCTGGAACGCTTTGGAGATTGAGTGACGTCCAGTGCGCAGCGTGTTTCGCCGCTTTTGGACTTTCGTTGATCCCTCATTTGGCGCAGGATGCGACGCGTGGATTCCGTCACTGGCATGGGCGTCGGTTCTGGCGTCGGCAGTCTCAGTCCTCTTGGGGCCGATGGATCGGCGATGATCCGAAAATTGTACGAGACGATGTTCTCCGCCCGGACGGTCGACCAGGTGGAGATGGAACTGGTCAATCGCGGCGAGGCCTTCTTTCACGTTGGCGGCGCAGGACACGAGGCCAGCGCGGTGCTTGCGGCACATTTGGGGCCGCAGGATTGGCTCCACCTTCATTACCGCGATAAGGCATTGATGCTGGCCCGCGGGGTCTCGGCGGAAATGTTCTTCCACAGTGCGTTGTGCACCGCGGATTCGCATTCTGCCGGACGGCAGATGAGTGCCCATCTCAGCGCGCCGGATCTTCACCTGCTCAGCCTCGTGGGTCCGGTCGGCAACAACGCGCTGCAAGCGGTCGGGGTTGCGCAGGAGGTTCGAAATCGAGCCGGGTCACCGGTCGTGGTTTGCTCGGTTGGGGATGGAACGAGCCAGCAGGGGGAATTTCTGGAGGCGGTGGCGGAGGCAGTTCGATCCCGCGCTCCGGTGCTGTTCTGGATCGAGGATAACGGGTTGGCGATTTCAACCCACACCCGCGGTGCCACGCTGTACGATCTTCCCAGTGGACCCGCCTCTGAGTTTCTCGGGCTGCCCATTCACCGGCTCGACGGTCGGGATCCGCTGTCCTGCCTGCGGACTGCTGGGGAGTTGGTGGAATCGATTCGCCGGACCCGCGGTCCGGTGTTGGCCGTGTTCCGCGTCGAACGATTGACGCATCACACGAATGCCGACGACGAACGGGTGTATCGAAGCGAGTCGGAGCGCCGCGAAGCTCGGACGGTGGCCGATCCGTTGTCGGCCATGCGCGCGGCGGTGCTGGGATCTGGGGTTGAGGCGCAGGAACTGGACGCACTCGAGGCTCAGTGGATTTTGAACGTCCGTGCCGCCGCGGAGCGGGCGTTGCGGTCCCCGAATCCGGCAGTCAACCTGGACGCACGAGCCCCCTTACTGCCCAACTGCGACGCGCGCCCCGAGCAGACGGGCGCCGGGCAGGCCGCGGATGCGCGTCGCACCACCATGCTGGAGGCGATGCGCGAGGTGCTTCGGCTTCGCCTGCACGCGGATTCACGGGTGACGCTTTCGGGACAGGATCTCGAGGATCCCAAGGGGGACGTCTTTGGGCTCACCCGCGGGTTGTCCACGACGTTTCCGGGACGCGTGCGAAATTCGCCCCTGGCCGAGAGCACGATCGTCGGGGTGGGAATCGGCCGGGCCCTTGCCGGCGGTCGCCCCGTGTCCTGCATTCAGTTCGCTGATTTTCTTCCGATCGCCTTCAATCAGATTGCGAGCGAGATGGGATCGATGTTCTGGCGTAGCGTCGGCGGATGGCGCGTCCCGATGATCCTGATGGCGCCTTGTGGTGGCTATCGTCCGGGCCTTGGCCCCTTTCATGCGCAGACCTTCGAATCGCTGCTGGCCCACGTTCCCGGCATTGATGTCGCGATTCCGAGCAATGCGGGGGATGCCGCTGGCCTGCTGAATGCGGCGTTCGAGTCCGGCCGCCCGACCGTGTTTCTGTATCCCAAGGTCTGCCTCAACGACCCTTCCCTGGCCACGTCGGGCGATCTCGCCGGGCATTGGGTGAAGCCTGGCGTCGCGCGCCGGATTCGTAACGGCAATGACCTGACTCTCGTCACGTGGGGGGGCACGGTTCCGCTGTTGTCGCGGGTCGTTGAACTGCTCCATGCGGCCGGAGTCCAGGTGGATTTTCTCGATCTCCGAACCGTGAGCCCGTGGGATGCGGAGGCCGTGGTGGAAAGCTCGGAACGCACCGGTCGACTTTTGGTGGTGCATGAAGACAATCTCACCTGCGGGTTTGGCGCCGAGGTGCTGGCGACGGTGTTGGAACGGTCGAAGCGTCCGGTTCGCGCCCGACGCGTAACCCGGCCCGACACCTATGTTCCGTGCAATTATGTGAACCAGCTCGAGGTGCTGCCCGGAATCCGGCGGATCTTGCAGGCGGTCTCCGAGTTGTGCGGGCTTGAGGTCACCTGGGCTCCTGAGGCGGTTGCGGACCCTGGAATGTTTCTTTTGGAAGCCGTGGGATCGAGCCCTGCCGATCAGACCGTCGCGGTGGTGGACTGGAAGGTTCGCGAGGGTCAGTCGGTGACCGCAGGCGAGTTGCTCGCGGACTGCGAGGCGGACAAGGCAACCTTTGAACTGCGGGCCCCTGTATCGGGTGTCATCCGCGATCTTCGGGCGCAGGATGACCGCGTTCCGGTCGGCACCTTGCTGGCACGGATTGCCACTGAAAGGGCAGCGCCGGCGTTGCCCCGACGTACTCCGGTCGAGCCGGTACCGGCGCTCATCCGCAAGCAGCGTGTTCCAGCAGGTGGACCTCTGGAGCACGCGCCCACACCGTTGGCGGTGCCGGCCAGGATCGATGTTTCGGACTTCGTGGTGGGGATTGCCGCGGTCGCTGCCGTTCCTGCGGGTCGGATTGTGACCAACGCGGAATTGGTGAGGCGCTTTCCCGGCCGGACTGCGGCCGACATTTTGCAGCGAACCGGAATTGAATCGCGACCACGGCTCGACGTCGGCGAATCGGTGGTGTCCCTCGCGGCGGCGGCGGCCCGAAAGGCGCTGCAGGAATCCGGACTCGAGGCCTCATCGCTCGACGCGATCTTTGTCAGTACGAGCTCCCCAGTCTCTCTCAGCCCGAGTCTCGCCTGCCTGCTTCATCATGAACTCGCACGAGACGGAGCCATTCGTGACCTGCCGGCGGTCGACCTCCTGGCGGCCTGTACTGGGTACCTCTACGCGCTGCAATCGGCGCATGATTTTTGCCGGGCGCGTCCCGGTGCACGCGTGCTGGTGGTGACCGCGGAGGCCATGAGCACCTACACCGACCCGGATGATTTCGACACCGCAATTGTCTTTGCCGACGCCGCCACCGCGACTGTCGTGGTGGGGCCGTTGGCCCCGGGATTCAACCAGGCTCGAGCCCACCTGCATCGGCCGGTGCTCAGCGCCCGCGGCGAAGATGGCACCATCCTGAACCACGGGCGACGGGAGCATCCCGAGGTCAACATGGACGGGTTGAAGGTGTTCCCCATGGCGGTCCGGCAGCTGATCGCGCTCATGAAGCAGGCCTGCGAGGAATGCCAGGTGCCCATGGAGTCCCTCGAGTATATCATTCCGCACCAGGCAAACGGTCGAATTCTCGACGCGGTGGATCAACGGCTCCGCCTGCCTACCGGCCGATTGGTCAATCGGGTGCGTCATCTCGGGAATTCCAGCAGCAGCACCATTCCCTTGGTTTTGGCGCAAATCTTGTCGGAATCCCCCGTGGGACGCGCCGGATTATGCGCCTTCGGCGGTGGATTCACCTTCGGGGCGGCCATTTTGGAATTCCGTTAATCCTGTGGAAGGTGGACCGGATGGATTCCTTGGTCGCTTGCCTCCGACCTTGGCCATCCCCTAGGTTCCGCGCTCAATTCGAATTATGGCGTTGCTCAACGAGAACTATCTCAAACTGAAGGCAGGGTACCTCTTTCCGGAAATCGGCAGGCGGGTGAAGGCGTTTACCGAGGCCAATCCCGAGGCGGCAAAACGGCTCATCCGATGCGGTATCGGCGACGTGACTGAGCCGCTGCCCCCGGCGGTTGTCGCGGCGTTGCATCGCGCCGTGGATGAAATGGCCCAGCGCTCCAGCTTTCGCGGCTACGGTCCGGAGCAGGGCTATGACTTCCTGCGCTCGGCGATCGCCCAGAACGACTACCGCGCCCACGGTATCGAAATCGCCGATGACGAAATCTTCGTTAGCGACGGCTCCAAATGTGACTGCGGGGCCATCCTCGACATTCTGGGGGACCGGAACCGAATCGCCATCTCGGATCCGGTGTATCCCGTGTATGTCGATACCAATGTCATGGTGGGGCATACCGGCGCCTCGGACGCTTCCGGTGCCTACGCCGGGCTGGTGTATCTGCCGTGCACGCCGTCCAACGGATTCATTCCGGAGCCTCCGCAGGAAGCGGTTGACGTCGTCTACCTCTGCTCCCCCAACAACCCAACTGGGGCTGCGGCAAGTCGCGCTCAGCTCGAGGCTTGGGTCGCCTACGCGCTCAAGCATGGAGCGCTGTTGCTCTTTGATGCCGCCTATGAGGCCTACATCACCGAACCGGGTGTACCGCATTCGATTTACGAGATTCCCGGTGCCCGGGACTGCGCGATCGAGTTCCGCAGCTTCTCCAAGAATGGCGGATTCACCGGCACCCGCTGCGCGTTCACGGTGGTGCCCAAAAGCCTAAAGGGTCGCACCGCAAGTGGCGACCAACTCCCCTTGCATCCCCTGTGGCTGCGTCGGATGACCACCAAGTTCAACGGGGTTCCTTATATCGTTCAGCGAGCCGCTGAGGCGCTGTACTCCCCGGACGGAAAGTCCCAGGTTCGCGATCTCATCCAGCACTACCTTGGAAACGCCGCGGTCTTGGTTGCCGGGGCTCGGGCCGCGGGACTCGAGGTCTTTGGGGGGGTGAATGCCCCTTATATCTGGGCAGCCACGCCGGCCGGAATCACCAGTTGGCAGGCCTTTGATCGCATCCTGGGCGATGCCCACGTGGTTATCACGCCGGGAAGCGGCTTCGGTTCCAAGGGGGAGGGCTATTTTCGCGTCAGCGCCTTTAATTCTCGGGTGAACGCGGAGGAGGTCGCCCGCAGGATTCAACAGCTGAAGTGGTGACCTTTCCGGAATCACCGGGAAGGGGGATCAACAAAAAACGGATCGGAGCTGTCTCCGATCCGTTTTTGTATTTGAGGCCGACCGATTCAGTTCGTCAGGTGGTGAGCTGGCTGAGACGCCCGGTGCTATCGCCAAACCGCTCCGCCTGGACTCCCATTCGATCCAGCATCGAGAGGAACAGGTTGGCCATTGGAGTTTCCTTGGGAACGCGGATATGGCGTCCCGTCTGGATCGAACCACCGCCCCTTCCGGCCACCAGCACCGGCAGATTCTCATGGGCGTGGGCATTTCCGTCTGCCAACCCGCTGCCATACACGATCATGGATTGATCCAGCAGCGTGCCCGAGCCCTCGCGGATCGATTTCAATTTGTTCAGGAAGTAGGCGAACTGCTCCATGTGGAAGCGGTTGATCTTCGCAATCTTGGCTTTCTTCTCGGGATCATTCTGATGATGGGAGAGCGTATGATGCCCTTCGGGGACGCCAATCTGGGGATAGGCCTCGTCGCTGCCGTCATGTTTCATGACGAAAGTCGCCACGCGGGTGGCGTCGGTTTGGAAGGCTAGCGCGAGGACGTCGAGCATCAGGCGGGAGTGGGGCGCGAAATCCGGACGGTTGCGGTCGTTCTTCGGGATTCCGGTCGGCTTTTGGAACCCTGGCAGGTCCTTGCCCGCGTTTTTCGCCAACTCAATCCGGCGCTCCAAGTCCCGAACCGAGGTCAAATACTCGTCCAATTTTCGCTGGTCGGTCTTCCCTAGCTTGGAATTCAGCGAGCGTGCGTCTTCCAGCACAAAGTCCAGGATGCTCTTTTCAGCGCGTTCCCGCCGGATTCGGCGCTCCAGCGTCTCCTCGGGATTTGCAGAGGCGAATAGCCGATCGAAAGCGAGGGCTGGGTCCACTTCCGGAGGCAGGGGAGAGGAGGGTGTCCTCCAGGCGACGTTGAACGAGTAGGCACAGCTGTACCCGGAGTCGCAGTTTCCGGAGGTCTGTCCGCGGTCGCAGCCCAGTTCCAGGGAAGCGAATCGGGTCTCCCGGCCAAGCCGCTGCGCGGCGACCTGATCCACCGAGACGCCGGCATGGATGTCCACGCCGTTGGTTTTGCGGATCCGGGTGGAGGTTAGCCAGGTCGCCGAAGCCCGGGCGTGATCCCCGGCTCCATCCATTTTGGCGCGGCCCGAATCTTGGGTGAGCCCGGAGAGGACGCTGAAGTCCGACTTCAGACCCGCCAGCGGCTCCAAGATCGTCGGTAGATCAAAATCCGAGCCGACGGTCTTGGGAGTCCAGTCCGCCATGTTGACCCCGTTCGGCACATAGAGGAATGCCATGCGTCTCGGCGCGGATCCCACCGCGCCCGAAATGCCTGGGATGGAGGCGTCGGCCAACGATTCCAACGGCGAAACCGATTCCAACGCAGGCAGGGCCATGAGTGTGCCGAGTCCGCGCAAAAACTGCCGCCGGGCCACAGGAAAGCTCTTGTTCATAGGCATTTGGAAATGCTTGAGGTGGGAATGTAGGCTAGGCCCGTCCTTTCACAAAACAAGCCAAGACCTGAAAAAGCCGACGCTACCGAGCCGCAGATCTTCAACATCAAGGAGGTACAAATTATTTTTGTGTTTTCTGTTGACCCTAGGGCGTCTTTCGGTTGAAATTGCCCCAGAAGTTGGTGCGAGTGGACCAACCTGAACTCAAAGATAAACCGTAAAACATGAAAAAAGTACTCATCCTTGGGGCTGCCGTTGCTAGCGTGGTCGCTGCGAACGCTGCTCTTCTCACCGTGGACTTCGTGGGTGGCTCTGGTGGCCCTGGCCAAGAGGTTCCTGCCGTTACTGCGCCGGGAGCTTCGCTCTCTGCGAGTTCTGGGTTCATGTACTTCAACGAAAGCTCGCTTGCCCTTTCTATCGGCAACGTGCTGTACAACAACCTGTCGGGTCCTGCGACTGCTGCTGGGTTGTACAACGCTGGTGCGGCCGCCAATGGTCCTAAGTTCGCTGACCTCACCGTCACGACCTTGGTTCCGGGCTCCACCTCCGGTCTCCTGAGTGGCGTTGTGTCCCTCGGTTCCATCGGCTATCAGCAGCTCCTCTTGGGCAATCTGTACATCAACGTCCTGACCTCCAAGAACGCCACTGGCGAAGTGCGTGGTCAGCTCGGTCTGACTGGTGGCAGCATCCCTGAACCCGCTGAGACCGCCGCCGTTGTCGGCCTCGGCCTCGCTGGCTTTGCTCTCTGGCGCCGTCGCCAGGCTAAGTAAGCCATCGGAGACCTGAGTTTCAGGTCTATCCACTTAAAAAGGCGCAGGCGAAAGCCTGCGCTTTTTTGCTTTTCCAGTAGCGTCGCCTGGGAAATCTTGAGCCCTTGTTCGATGTGTGGAACGGATTGGATTCGTGCTCGCACTTGTTGTTTGTTAACAGCTTATAATCAACAACCTGTGAAGTGTAGTGGGTGTGATGGGGAATCCTATGGGATTGCGTTAGCATCGCGGATTGCGGGAATCGATAGGCAGGGAAACCTGAAGTCGGTGCCACGCGTCGGTGGAAGTTCGTGGGAACTAAACGTGTTCAGGCAATTCTGCAGCGGCCAAGCTTCAGTTTTGGTCCGTTTTCGGTTCCGCTTCGTGGTCTGACTCGATGAAGTCAAACCGCGGCAATCTCGGTTTCGAAACTCCTGGCGAGGCTTCCGACATCGGGCGATTCCAGAGCGAATCGCGCAGAATCCGGAATCCAATTCGGCTTGCTGGTGTTCACCAAAGCAATGCGACAACACGACTCCATTGGCTCAAAGCCAAGGAAGTCCCCGATTGCGCTCGACGCGTTAACGGGATCGATTGGGCTCTTGCTTCTGGTGAGCTTGATTGCCTGCGGGGTTGCTTGCTGTGACGCCGCGGATCTGGAGCCCAGCGACAAGGCAACGCGACCGACCGCGGTACCCATCGTGCTTCGGTGGAACACCCAGTCTTCCCGCCTGACAGCCTCGGTTCGAAGAGTGGCGTTGGGTCGCGTTTTGGGACGGCTGGCCAAGACGACTGGCTGGCAGATTTTCGTGGAGCCTGAGACCCACCGATCCGTGGATGTCGCGTTTACCAATTTGGCTCCTGCTGAGGCGCTACCTCGGATATTGGGCGAGTTTAGTTTCTCGTTCGCACCGACGGAGAGAGGCGGTAAGGAACTGAGGATCTACCGGACCAGTGCCGACGCGGCGACCAGTGCGATCGATCCGCTGGATGATGATGAATTTCAAGCGCGTCCCGGTCCAATTCCCAACGAATGGATCGTTCGACTCAAGCCGGGGTCGAAATTGTCTCCGGAGGCGCTGGCGAAACGCCTGAAGGCACGGTTGGTGGGGCGTATGGATGACCTGCGCACCTTTCGGCTTCGGTTTGACTCGCCTGATGATGCTTCGAGTGCTCGCGGGACGCTGCTTGCCGACCCAGAAATTGCCGCCTTGGAGAACAACATCCGCCTGCCGATTCCGGAGCCGGGGGTATCAGGCGGTCCTCCCTCCGAATCGGTAACGCTCAGGCCTCGGGCGGGCGGTGGGGATCAGGTGGTGGTTGCCTTGATTGACACCTCGGTTCAGTCGCTAAATAGCAACATGGAATCGCTACTCCTCGGTCGTGTTTCGGTGGCGGTCGGGTCGCCGGTGGCGGATGGCGCACCAACCCATGGGACGGTCATGGCGCAGGACATTCTCCAGGGCGTGGGCCGGGCGGATAGCGGGGTAGACGGTACCCGCGTTCGGATCCTTCCGGTGGACGTTTATGGAGGTGAGGTGTCGACGACGACTTGGAATGTGGTCCGAGGACTGGAAGCCGCGGCGGCCCGCGGGGCGACGGTGTTCAACCTGAGCCTCGGAGGGGCAGAAGACAGTCCGCTGCTGGACGAAGTCATCGCTTCAATTCGTGCCCAGGGCGGTCTCGTCTTGGCTGCAACCGGAAACACCCCGGGCATCGGGCTGACCTATCCTTCCGCCAGCCCTGGTGCGCTCGGTGTGACCGCGGTGGATTCGACCGGGGTTCCCGCCGGCTACGCCAATACCGGACCGCAGGCACGCCTCGCCGGACCGGGAACCACACTGATCCAGTTTGGCGGACAGAACTGGGTGACCCAAGGCACCTCGGGAGCCACCGCGTGGGTCTCAGGATTGGCAGCTGGATGGATGTCCCAGTCTGGAGCATCGGCGTCGCAAGCGGGTCAGTGGCTGCAGACCGCGGTCCCCTTCAAGCCCCCCGCCGGACGTTGAAT
This sequence comes from Verrucomicrobiota bacterium, assembly GCA_025354845.1. Classification (GTDB taxonomy): domain Bacteria; phylum Verrucomicrobiota; class Verrucomicrobiia; order Limisphaerales; family UBA9464; genus CAIVQB01. The sequence goes on from JANXMD010000748.1 coordinate 27,420, forward strand.
CGGGTTCCCGTTGAGGAGGAGGCTCCGCCTCAGATCCAACCGTCGTTTTCGGACTAGCATTGCCCGATCTGATTCGCCAATTGGGACAATGAAGAACCGCCACCGTCTTCCCGGGAAGTCCAGCGTCGCGCTCAATTCGACCTTGGCGCGCAGGACTTGCGCGCTGCCCCGGGTCTCCGCAGGCTGACCGGAATACGATGGCTTCCGACGTCGCCTCTCCGCGAATCCTGAATGCGTCCACACGGCTCTGCGCCGTGCTGGGCTCGCCGGTCCGCCATTCCGCGTCGCCGGCAATGCACAACGCCGCACTCGACGAACTCGGTCTCAACTGGCGCTACGTTGGATGCGAAGTAAATCCGGAACGCCTTCGCGAGGCCATCGAGGGAGCGCGGCATCTGGGATTCGTTGGACTCAACCTCACTGTCCCGCACAAGCAGCTCGCCATGTCCTGGATGGATGAGTTGGATGAGTCGGCGCGCGAGTGGGGTGCGGTGAACACCGTCGTGTTTGGTCGACGGGAGGACTCAGGAGACTGGATCCCGGTGGGGCAGGGCGATGCCAATGGGGGTCCGGTGCTTGCGCGCGGCTACAACACCGACGCCGACGCCATCATCCGGGCTCTGAATGAGGATCTCGGCATTGAACCCCGTTCGGCGCGAGTGCTGTTGCTCGGTGCCGGCGGTGCCGGGCGGGCTGCGGCGCTGCGGCTTGCCGCGGAAGGCGTCAGTGTCCTTTACCTCGTCAATCGCACCGTCGCGCGGGCGGAAGAACTCGCCAGCGAAATCGAAGAACGTTACCCGGCCGTCGAAATTCACGTCGGATATCCCGATGGCGACGTTGAGCTCGTTCTCAACGCGACATCCCTCGGCCTCAAGACAGGCGACGTGTCACCGTTCGATGGAAACCTCTATTCGTTGGGGCAGGCGGATGGGGTGTATGACATGATTTACCGTCCGTCCTCCACGCCGCTCCTGGATCAGGCTCGTGCCGCCGGCTGCAAGACGGCCAATGGACTCGGAATGTTGCTATATCAAGGAGCCGCCGCGCTCGAACTTTGGTCAGGCCGCCGTGCGCCGGTGGCGGTAATGCGCGCTGCGCTGCATCGTGAGATCTACGGTTTGGAGGGCCCGCGGTGATCACCATTCCAGAAAGCACTTATCTCGGAATGCCGCTCGAATTCTGGTTCACCGGACCGCTGGGAATCCCGTTCCACATCTGGACGGTGACCATGACCATCACCGGGTTGATCGTGGGCAGTTTCCTGAATGTGGTGATCCACCGGATGCCGATTGGCATGAGCGTCGTGCGCCCTGGATCCCATTGTCCCAAATGCCAGACTGCCATCCCTCTCCGTCAGAATCTTCCCATACTCTCCTGGCTACTCCTTCGCGGAAAATGCGCGCACTGTGCGACTTCGATTTCTCCACGCTACATCGCGGTCGAAGCCCTTACGGGGGCGGTCTTCCTCGGTACGTGGTTGTATTTTGGCCGCGAGAATCCCGGGTTGGCGTGGTCACTCTGCCTGCTGTTCGCAGGATTCATCGCGGCGACGTTTATCGACGTGGAACATCTCATCATTCCCGATGAGATCACCCTCGGTGGCATCGTGGTTGGCTTTCTCCTCTCGGTGGCCGTTCCGGCGCTTCAGGGCGTGGTGACGTTGCCCGATGCGATTCGGGCTAGCGGATTGGGCATCGTGGTCGGCGGCGGTGTGGTTTACGCCGTGTTGAGACTCGGAAAGGTTTTGTTTGGCCGGGAGCGTGTGACGATCCCCCAGGGAACCCCGGTGGTGTTCCACGAGTCCGGTGTGGTGCTTCCCGATGGTGAAATACCCTACGAGGACGTGTTCTACCGAAAGTCCGACGCGGTGATCGCGGAGGCGTCGCGCGTCGAGCTCTCCGATCGCTGCTTTTCTAACGCACGGGTCCGACTCGAGCTCATGCGGACCCCGCCCGTGCTTCGCATCGGTGACGAGAGGTTCGAGGCGGCGGATCAGCCCTGGATGTCCCTCGAAGCCGGAGAGGTGGTTCTTCCTCGTGAGGCGATGGGATTTGGCGACGTGAAGTTTATGGCCGCCATCGGAGCCTTTCTGGGATGGCAGGCCACGGTGTTTTCTCTGTTTGCCAGTGCAGTGATCGGGTCGCTGGTTGCGGTTCTGCTCATTGCGCTCGGTCGCCAAAGATGGACCGGCCGACTCGGATACGGACCCTACATTGCCCTGGCTGCCGTGCTCTGGGTGTTCGCCGGACGCCGCATCGTCGAGCAGTGGCTCGGCTTGCCTATGGGCGCCTAAGCGGGTGGGTTCCCTAGCGAACTCGAACGAAAAGGACGCTCCCCGAGAACGGCACCGTCACCTCGACCAACGCTGAGACCGAAGGCGGATCCAGCACCCGGTAGGTCTTCCATGAGGTGCCTGAACCAAGATCCGCGAGGGTTTCGATCACGTATCCGTGACCCGCGACGGCCGTGAACGCGATGCGAATCCCATTGGCGCCGTCCAGTGTGGCGGTGACCGCCGGCGGGGTGGAGACGACCGCATCGGTGGTCCAGTTCGTCGCGACGTTCGCGTAGAGCTTCGGGTTTATTCGCTGGAGCGCCGCGCCGGTGCCGTCGGCGGCTACCGGCCACGGGGCGGAGGCGTCGTAGGTGATCTTCTCGACCCGGATGTATGGCACGTAGCCCGCATCCGGGTGCGGGGGTTCCTGGGGCGGATCGGGCTTGAACAGTTCCACCGTGTCACCGGCGTTGTTTAAGAGGTTGGTCCATGGGCCGAAAACTTGAATCGATGCGGGAATGGAATACTTCGCACGGAAGGCCACGGGCGAAAGCGGTGTAACGAGGCACTTCTCGTCGGGCTTCAAGACGACACCGGCTGGGAAGTCGTAGTTCACCGCATTGCGGATCCGCCAAGTATTGGTGGGAAACCGAATGTCAAAAAGCGGCAGGTTGGTACTCGCAATGTTGATGAGTTCCAGAAACTCATCCTGGTTGGTCAGTGGGTGATACTGGATGCGGTTGAACACCAGGGGACCGACCCGGGGCAGGGAATTCGAGGCCCCGGTTCCCGTTCGGAATTGGGAGAGGAATTCCGCCGGGTAGGTCGCATCAATCGCGGTGCCCAGGGTAAGTCGCTCCATCGCCACCAGGGGGCCGGTGAAGTCCGGGTAGCGACCAAAGCTCACTCCATGTTCCGCGGAATCAAAGCTTACCGCATCGATCCACGTCAGAAGGTTGCCGGCAGCATCCGCGGAAACAATGACCGCCTCATCGCCGTGCGCCGAGTTGAAGGTGAACTCGGGATCGTTGCCGGTCCCGCGAGAATTGAATCCCAGGGGACTCCCGGTGCCGGTGAGTTCGTAGAATACACGGAATCCGTGGGCGGGAATCAGCGTCCCGACGGGGAACCTGAATTTCTTGGGTGTGGCGCGGTTGTTCGAGAGGTACCAGCCACCGAGATCAATGGCAGCGTCGGTGAGATTGTAGAGTTCGATGGCATCCTCGATCGGAGGATCGGTGTGAGTGAGGACCTCATTGATCACGACTGATTTCTGCGCGCCAATCCCCGCGTGTCCCGGCGACCCGTTGTATTCCGTACTGGAACGCCAATTGGCCGGATCGTTCAAGTTCCCTGCGGGATCGATGCACTCGAGGGAACTGCCCAGGCCGTTGGCGCGCGACGGCCACGCTCCGGAGCTGTCGTAAGTGCATTTGAACACCCCACTGCCGACGGAATCGACCAGCGTCAGCGTGTCGCCGGAATCGCTCAACTTACCGCTGTACGAGCCCGAGCCGAGGAGGATTCCCGTCGAGCCGTAGCGCGATAGGAATGCCGAGCGGGTATTGCAGACGACGATCCTCCCGCCCGCAGGAACCACCGTGCCGGCGCTGAAGGTGTAGGTGACCCCGGTGGTGAGCTTGTAGCCTCCGATGTTCAATGGTGAGGCGGACACGTTGACGAGTTCGAGGAACTCGTAGTCCGAGCCGCCGGGGGGATTGTACTGGATCTCGGAGACCGAAATCTGCGGCGCGGCAAGCAGCGAGAACGCGCTGCCAACCGTCGCAGAACCAATGGCGAGGCGCTGACGCCACGCTCCAAGAAAAGGAATCTTCATCAAGCTATGGAATGGAACTTAGGGGGCCTCGGGTGCCACGACCAGCCGGTAAAAACGCTGACCGATCGCGGCGGATTCCTCGACACGGATGAACGCACCGGTGGGACGGCTTGGCGACTGATAGATCGTGGTCCACGCGCCGCCGAGAGCGTCCGAGGACTCCAGCAAATGGGTTCGACCGGCGGCTTCATTGAATTCGATTCGGATCCCGCCGCCGGTCAACGGAGTCACCACGGGCCGCAGGACGCTGGAGGCGCTCTTGGGATCGGTGCCGGCGATGAATTCCTCCAAGTTCGATCGACCGTCGCCGTCGGAATCGAGTAGCGCGTCCGCCGGGTTCTTGGGATCCAGACCCTGGGCCAGCTCCCAGGCATCAGCGAGGCCATCGCCGTCTGCATCTTCCAGATTCGACTGACCGGGAGTGTTCAATTTGACGAAAACCACAACGTTGGTCGAGCCGTCGGGCAGGCGGCCGGAGGAGGCATCCGCGGCTTGGGCGCCAAACGAGATGGCGTCGATCTGTCCGCCGTCAGGCGCGAAGAGTCCAATGGATTCCCCCTTTGCGCTCAGCTTGAAATTGAGATGATTTGCCCCCTTGCTCGGGTGCCCGTCCGCTTGGAAGAGGGCGAATCCGTGGGGCCCGCCGCCGATGAAGGAGAGCGCGGGAAGGGTGTTCTGGGTGCGATTGAGAAGGTCGCCGGTGAGATGGAATCCCGAGATGTCGACCGGTTGAACGGCCGGGTTGAAGAGTTCGAACCAATCGTCCCCCTGCGAGGGATTGGCCATCCATTCGTTGATGCGGAGTCCGTCGGCGCTGGCGAGCTGCATGGCGCGATTGGCGCCGGCCGGCGTGGGCGCGGTGAGACTCCAGGACCCGATGCCGTCAGGGATGCGACCGATGCTCAGGTCCGCAGGTTGTAATCCGTAGCTCACGGAATCGAGCACGGCGGAACCGCGGGAGTCGACGTCGAGCAGCCAGACGCTGCCACCGCTTTTCGAAAGGCCAAACGCCGCGTTGGTGGATGAGGATTGCAGCTCAGGGCGGCATAGGACTCGGAGAAAGGCCCCACCTTCCAATCGGGTTCCCCCGACGAAACTGAAGCGTCGCCCCAGTGCCAAGTCGTCGGTCAATCCCAGGCCACCCAGATCGACCGGCTTCGTGGTGGGGTTGTGGAGTTCGATCCAATCCGGATAAGAGCTGTCGCTGACCTCGACCAGGCTATAGTTGTGAGCGAGCACTTCGTTGAGCACTACCGCACCCACGGTGGGTGGGACCGCGTTGGTGACAGTGAGCGTGGCGCTCAGCACGGTTCCGAAAACGATGTCGGAGCTGGCCGCGGCCGATTGGTGCACCTCAACGGCGAGGGTGTTCTCACCCAATTGCAGCAGGTCGGCCGGGAGGTCGAAGGGGCCTTCGTAGGCCGCGTTGTCCACCGTCCGATTGGCAAAGGTTGATTCGGCGACCGTGCCAGCCGCCATGCCCACACGGGTCCATTCGCGGCCGTTCAGCCAGAAGACGGCACCGTCGTCGATCACCGGATGCAGCTGCAGTCGCACCCCGGCGGTATTGGTCGGGAAGGTAAACTTGGTTCGGAAGTAGTACGTCACCTTGCCCAGGGTGAGGGCGGTGTTTTTCAGGGCGGGCAGGTCGGAGTCTTCATGAAAGAGAAGCGCGGGTCCGGTCGGCCATCGCGCATCGTTGAAGTTAGTGCCCTGCCAGCCCGCGCCTGGAGCGCCGGTCTGCCAGTAGCTCCAGGTGTTGGTGATTGAAAGCAGCGGAAAGGTGAGAGTGGTCACGTTGGTGCCGCCCGGAGTCACCGTTCCGGAATTGGCCCCGCCCGGAGACGGTTGCGCGAGTGCCGTGATAGTCGATCCCCCGTTCGGTGAGCGGCCGGTCGACACATCATTCGTCTGAGGCCCGTAGACCACCGCGTCGATTGACAGCAGAGAGGCGTCACTGAGGAACAGCGCG
>JANXMD010000758.1 GCA_025354845.1 Verrucomicrobiota bacterium
ATCGACTCCAGCATCGACGCCACTTCCGAGAGTGTCACCTGGTCGGAGTCGAAGGAAATCGTGACCTCCTTGCGAGTAAAGGCCACCGCCGAGCGCCCGATTCCGGAGTGGAGTCGGAATAGGTTTTCCAGCAGCCAGACGCAGGCGACGCAGTGGATGGCGGGAAGGCGGAAGGTCACCCGGGTTCGCTCGGCATCGCGGTAGTGAACGAACCGGGTGAACACCTCCGGAGTGTCGAGGAATGCGTATCGGTCTTTTGCAGATCCGGTCGCACGGGAAACGGGTCGTCCGCTGCGCTCGCCGAGCGCGTAGAAGCCGGCGAGACCATTTTCCGAGAGGAGTTCGCAGACCGTCCGGCAGCCGGTGCAGCAAAAAGTGCGTCCTGAAGCGTCCTGGCGGGCCGAGGCGTCGAGTCGCTCGGTCCCACAAAGACTACCGCAGTGGAAACAGGTCACCGCCCGCTCCGGAGAGCGGGGTTGGTCTTCTGTCCGAATTGAGTGTTGGATCGCGGCCGGTGCCTGCATTCGCGGCCCGGGTTGGGCCGCCGACATCCTCTAGGGAGCCGGCTGGAGGCGCATACCGTCCCTTGGTGTATGCCGGTCGCCTTTTGCACCGAAACCGGAGGCTGGGGCCGCCAGCCAAAACGTTTCCACCGTCCTCAGTTGTTGTGCGTCAATCCTTCCAAGTGCCCAAGGTTCTTCACGGGCTCAAAAATGGCCTGAACCTCGCGCAAGAGTTCCTGATCAATTGGCAGCTCCGCCCATTGGGCCCACTTGCGGATGTTTTCCGGATTTGCGCTGCCGGCGATGGTGGTGGTGATGTCGGGGTTCGAAAGGCTGAACTGCAGCGCCAGTTGGGCGATGTCCACCCCCTTGCGATCGCAGTGGTCTGCCGCCGCTCGGGCTGCCGCCTTGACCGATTCCGGTTCCTTGAGCCAAGCCGGAAGCACCGCACGGGTCAGAAGTCGGGCGCTGAACGGCCCGGCATTCATGGCACCGATCCCCTTGGCCTTCAGATAGGGGACCGTTTCGTCTGCGAAGCGGGTGTTCTGAAGGGTGTACTGGTTGTAGCTCAACGCGCAGTCCACCTCGGCCTGATCGCCGATAAAGCTGAAGATCTTCTGCGGATATCCGCTGAAACCAATGTACTTCACCTTTCCGGCCGCCTGCGCCCGGCGAAGCGCCGGCAGGGTTTCGTCGACGATTTGCTGCATTTCGACGAATTCGATGTCGTGGCAGAGCACGATGTCCAGATGCCCGGTGCCCAGACGGTGGAGCGACACATCGATGGACTCTGCGACGCGCTTGGCCGAGAAGTCGAAGTGCTGGAGATCATAGCGGCCCAGCTTGGTGGAGATTGTGTAGTGATCTCGCGGTACCCCCTTGAGTGCGATGCCCAGTAGGATCTCGCTCATTCCGCGTCCGTAAAACGGGGAAGTGTCGATGAAGTTGAGTCCACAATCGAGCGCCACTCGAACGCTTTTCAATGCGTCTTCCAGGGTGACATTGCGGAATTCCTGCCCCAGCGAGCTGGCGCCAAAGCTGAGAATGGGGAGGCGGAGACCGGTGCGACCAAGAACGCGCGTTTGCATGCGGAGACCAAACCGCCGGAAGCCCCGGGTGTGGAGCAAAAAAGAAGAACGAATCGGAGGGGTTGGGCCCCCCCTCCCTTTCTGCGCTAAAGTTTGAAGAAGACCTTCCGCCGATACAGCCAATACAGGACACCCCATGCGGCGACCGCGAACGCCAAGTGCTGAAACACCGGAAACCACTCGGCGCCCAGTAGGGAATTGAGGGGAGCGAACCACGCGCCGGTGAGGCTTCGAAACCAGCCGCCGAACGAATTGCCCAACACGTAGGCGGCGGTGGAGTTCATGCCGACGATTTGCAGCGGGAGGCTCCAGGCGCGCCGTTGGCCAACCTCGATGAGACCGTAAAACCCGGCCAGGAACAGCGTGGTCCATCCGCCCGCGTAAATCGTGAAGCTGGGTGTCCAGATTCGCTTAATGAGGGGAAAGACCGGACTGAGCAGGAGGCCGGCAACGACTCCCAGGGTGCCGGCGATGGTCAAAAATCGGAGGACACGTCGCCGTTCAACGTCAGTGTTCGCCGCCCGAATCACCGTGCCGGCCATCACGCCAAAGATCAGCGTGGCGGTGGCGGGAATGGCATTGAGTCCGACGTAGTAACCCGAGTAATTGCGGCGAATCAGCCATTGGTCGAAGGCGCCTCCCAGATTGTCGTGTCCCATCGCCCAGGGGCCACCCGGACCGTTGAAGGGATTGAACATCCAAGCGATCTGATAGGCTGCGAGAAGGACCCCTGCGACCGTGGCCTGGGTCCGGAGTGTACGGCCCACCACGAAGAAGGTGAGCAGGTAGGCGATCGCAATTTGTTGCAGGACGCGGATGAATCCAATCTGGAGGCGATCGGCGCCAAAGTGATCCAGCGCGATGCCAAGGGCGGTCAATGAGATCGAGCGGAAAAGGACATGGCTGAACCGACTCGCCCAGGAGTCCCCGCGCGCCTGCCGTCGTCCCAGAGCAAAGGGCATCGACACGCCGACCATGAACATGAACGACGGTTGGATCAGGTCCCAGAAGACGCATCCCTTCCACTCCACATGTTCGTTCTGTTCCGCCAGCCAGTTCCACCCGGGCACGTGCTTCAGCGATTGGAAAATTCCTCCGCAAAGCAGGAGGAACATGATGGCACCGCGGTACGCATCGAGGGATTCGAGCCGGTGGTTGGGCCGCGTTTCCGGAATGGCCACGGACGGCGTTGAAGCGACGGTGTTCATGCCCAAGTCAGTGAGGAGGTTCCCCGTGGCAGTGAAGAGCAAGCGGTCACGGCGTCGCCGGCGCGATACCAAGTGCCGGCAGCAAGATCCTTCGGGGAGGAGATCTCTCGCAAGGTCAGTCCCGGATCGCCCGAGATCTTCGATTCCCACTTCAGGCGCCGGATTCCAGGCGCCGTGAACCGCACGGTGAATTCCGGACAGGCAAACGGCGCGTGGAAACGGAGGCCGGCAGCATCGCGACCGATGAGAGTCAGCTCCCGCGCCGCCCAGTAGTTCGCGATGGCACTCTGTTTCATCCAGGCGAGGTTCTGGAAGCGTTGGTGGAGGCGATCGACCACGGTCTGGAGGATCTTGAATCCCAATTCTTGGCCGTTCCAATAGACCCCGGTCCAGTGGGCAAGCATCAACGCGGGTTCGCCCCGTTGGATGATATCCACCATGCGACCGCCTTGAAGATCCTCGGTGATGAAGCGATCGGGGCCGGCGGGCGTTGAGCAATCCCAGCTCCCGGTCCAGTCCCCGGTGCAGCCGATGATGCTCACGACACAGCGTGGATCGGGGCCGTCCAGTCCGGAGGCGTACTCGACGCGTGGCGCCACGCTCTCGGGACCGGAATCGTACAGGTGCCGGAAATAGTGCGGAACCGGCGTGCCAAACACATCGCGCACCGAGTGCAGCGTCGCCTGGGCCAGTTGGGGGAGTGCCTTGTTGCCGAAGCTTCCCGGTGTGGTGATGCCGTCGCAGTGCAGGCCAACATTTTTGAGGATGTTCAGCGCGTACCGCATGTAGTCAGCGATCTCCTCCACGCTTCGGCCGGTGGTCCATTCCCAGTTTTCCATCCAGCGCGTGGAAATCTCGGGGTACGGGTGGCCG
>JANXMD010000026.1 GCA_025354845.1 Verrucomicrobiota bacterium
GCCGACTCCGAAGTCACCACCATCAAAGTCACCCTCGAGAACTTTCATCGACTTTGCGCGACGGACCCTGAGATCGCCGTCCCGATCCTGCTCGGACTCGGGCGCACCCTCGCCGCTCGAATCCGGTCCGACGACAAGCACCTCTGCGAACTGATGGCAATGCGACAGACGATGGAATAACCCGTTCGACTTTAGACTTTCGACCTTCGACCTGTCCGCCCTGGATTCCGCACGATTGACGGATTGCGAGTCCCGAAACAGGATTGCTCACTATGCCCGGCCAAGGCTCAGGCGGAAACGTACTCGCAGCGCTTTGTAGTTTCTTCATTCCAGGACTCGGACAGCTACTCCAGGGCCGACTTGGGATGGCGGTACTCCATTTCGTCCTCGCAGTCGTCCTGTGGATGGTTTTCCTGGGATGGGTAATCCACCTCTGGTCCATCCTCGACGCCGCCAAGTTCCATCCGTCGCGGTGATATCGATCGAGAACGCCACGGATTGCACGAGTTCCCACCAAGGACGACAGGGCACAATCCACGTCGCGCGAGCCCTCTGACCGCTTCCTCGTTGGCTCCCAGTTGCTTTAAGCTCCGCTAAAAAGCGGTTGCGAAGCTCCTCAATCCTCGCGCGTCGCGAAGGTCTCAAAGCCAAAGAAAACCGGTCTCCTTTCGGTTTTGGCGCACATAACCCTATTGAATGAACGAGAAGAGCGATCACGACTTGTTGGCGGAATTCGTCCGTGACGACTCGGAGGAGGCCTTCTCGGCGCTGGTCCATCGCCACCTCAACCTGGTGCATTCGGTGGCCCGCCGTCATTCAATGAACCCCCATTCGTCCGAGGACATTACCCAGGCCGTCTTCATCCTCTTGGCCCGGAAGGCTTCGACCCTACGATCCTCCACGGTGCTGGCTGGCTGGCTGTACACGACTGCCACGCTTACCGCCGCCAACTTCCAACGAGCGGAGGCGCGTCGACTACGACGAGAGCAGGAGGCTTTTATGCAATCCACTCTCCACGCGGGAGGCGACGCCGTGACCTGGTCGGAATTGGAACCCCACCTCGATGGCGCCATGGCCGAATTGCGATCGGCGGACCGGGACGCGGTGATCCTTCGCTTCTTCGAAAACAAATCCCTGCACGCGGTCAGCCGATCGCTAGGAATCGAAGAACGCGCAGCCCAGAAGCGGGTTCACCGTTCGGTGGAGAAACTGCGACGAGTCTTGCTCCGCCGGGGAGTGACCGCCAGCGGCGCCGCACTCGCCGAGGCTCTCTCCGCAAATTCCATCCAGGCAGCACCGCATTCCCTGGTGAAAACGATTACCGCGACCGCCTTGAAAGGGTCGGGCGTCGCGGTTTCAACCCAGACCCTCGTGAAAGGAACACTCAAGATTATGGCTTGGACAAAAGCAAAGACGGCGGCGGGCATTGCGATGGGAACGTTGGTTGCGGTGGGGGTGGCTGCGGCCGTCATCCATCACCGCAGCATCGAGCAGGTCCTTTGGTCCGCCCAAGCGGACCACGAGGCGAAACTGCAGGCAGAACGGGCGGGCGGGCCGGGGAATCTCGGGGCTCCGAACGACGACAAGGCGGAGGCGGAACTCAAAGCCCTCCGCGCCCGCAAGAACTAACGAGCCGCCGAGAACGCAGCGACTGAAAGAGACTGGAGGCCGCCGAGCTCCAGTCCGCCACGAGGGAATGGACTCTCTCGTGGCGTTGGCGTTGGCGTTGGAGGTACCGAACAAACGATGAGATCGCGGGGATCGCGGGAACGGACGGGATCCGGGAGGTTGAAGCGTTGAAACGATGCAGGGTTGAAGAGTGTTCACGATTCGGGGCATCCCACCCGCCGTCGACACACCCGCTCGGCCGAGCCTCGCGCTACCGGGTGAGCGCGCGCCCGAAATATGCGGTGGTCGATCCACCCCGACCGGAGGGATTGTCATTTGAACCAGAGGTTGCAGACTGAGTGCCTCCAAATCCCCCTCCTTGTCGATGAGTTGGGACCGGATCGATGGAGCCATTGGTCGAGCTCAACTCGACCCGTAGGACGAGCTCCCGGTCTGAGTCCCATTTTGAACGCGGAACACTTCACCGGGTCTGATGGCCCCAGAATCCTCGCCGGCTCTGACATCGCCGTTCCAGGGATTTGGACCCGTTCGGCTGATGCTTCCGTTAACCGTCCCACCCTCAACCTCACCTCCGACTTTTGCGTCGCCCCGCGAGGCGGGCGCCATTTCCGCGTTGCTGCGCGGGGAGGTGGCTCGGCTGATCGGCCCCACGCTCCAGCCGGATTTGCGACGCATCGGGTTCCTTCTTCTCTGCACGCTGGCAGGGGCGGGGCTATACGGTAGCGCCATTGGCAGCTGGCGGGGGGAGGGACAGATGGCCTATGCCGCCGTTAAAATCCCGTCGATCCTCCTGCTCACCGCGGCGGGCAATGCGGCTGCCAATGCACTGATGGCGCCGCTCCTTGGAGTCTCCATCGGATTTCGCCAGTCAATGGCAGCGGTACTTTCCGGGTTTGCCATCACCTCGTTGGTCTTGGCCGCGCTGAGTCCGGTGGTCTGGTTTCAGTTGTGGAATCTACCGTCCGTCGATGCCGGATGGACCGAACGCGGGCACGCCTTCTATACCATCCAGCTTACCCAAGTGTTGGTCATTGGGTTCGCCGGCGCCGTGGGAAATATCCGGCTGTATCAACTTCTCTGCCGTCTCGCACCCAGTCCGACCGCAGCCATGCGCGTCCTACTCGCTTGGCTTGGAGGAAACTTTCTGCTCGGCACCCAGTTGACCTGGATCTTTCGGCCTTACTTTGGGTCCCACGCGCTGCCGGTTGAATTCCTTCGCGACCACCCACTCCAGGGCAACTTCTTTGAGACCTTTGCCTACGGTGCACTGCAAACCTTGGGTCGCCACTGAGTTCGCCACTGCCACCGCGTTTCGCCATGAACACCTCCACGCCCTCCACGCCGCCGCTGACATCCTCCCCTGATTCCAACACGGGCCTCAGCGCGCTCGTGTCGCGTCTGCTTCGGCATCCGGCCACCCTCATGGGCGAGTTCCCTGGAACCGAACCCGCCATCGGACTCTATCTGGTGACGGTGGTGGGTGCCCTCGCCTACGGGATCGTGGTGGGCTCGTTCTCCACCGGCTCCCTGGTGTGGCGAGTGCCGCTCAAACTGCTCGGGGGCCTGGTGGCCAGCGCGGCCATTTGCACGCCGAGTCTGTATGTGTTCAGCGTGCTCGCGGGTGCAACGCTACATCCGCGTCAATTGCTGCGACTCGTTGGCGGCCTCCTTGCGGTCGCCACCCTGCTCCTCTTAAGTGTGGCTCCTGTGGCCTGGGTGTTCTCCGAGTCCACGACGTCGGCGGGATTTGTCGGCTTCCTGCACTGGGGATTCTGGCTACTGGCAATTGCCTTCGGATTCCGGTTGCTCCGAACCTGCAGCCGGGCGCTCGGTGCGACCCATCTCGCGCCGTTCATCGCCTGGGCCATCATCTTCCTGCTAGTCGTCTTCCAGATGGCGACCGCCCTCCGTCCGTGGCTGGGACGCTCCCCGACGATCGTCCCGGGTGAAAAACTGTTCTTCCTCAACCATTGGGGGCGCGTTCTCGATGATTCCCTCTCCTCGGGATCCGGTCCCCGGCGCTAGGCACCAACGGAAATAAACATCGCCAAGCCGCGAAGAAGCGGAGTCCGGGGTCAGAGAAAGCCCTTCACATCGATTCACGTTTCTGATCCCTTAAATCGTGGTCCGTGGGATCCTGCCGCCAACGGGTTGCCCTTATCGGCTCTGGGATTTGTGCCATCCCGCGGCACCCCGTGACTGTTTTCTGCGAGGGCTGCAGTTCCGCCTCATCGTGACATGCTTTTCAATTCACTTACCTTCATCGTCTTTTTCGCAGTCGTGGTGGGCGTCTATTGGGCGATTCAGTCCTGGGAGGCCAGAAAGAATCTCTTATTGGGGGCGAGCTACGTCTTTTACGGCGCCTGGAATCCTCCGTTTGCCCTGCTCCTCTTTGCCACCACAGCGATGGACTTTGCCCTGGGTGCGCGAATTGCAAGTGCCCAAGGCGCACGCGCACGCAAGGCCTGGGTGACCGCCAGCGTGGTGGTCAATCTCAGCATGCTCGGGTTCCTGAAGTACGGAAACTTCCTACTCGAGACCGTTCAATGGCTCCTGACCCGGGTCGGTATCGCGTATCACCCGCCGCACCTGGATTTGCTCCTGCCGATCGGAATCTCGTTCTACACCTTCCATTCACTTTCCTACACGCTGGATGTCTACCGCGGCACCTGTGTTCCGACGAAGTCGCTGCGGGACTTCATGCTGGCGGTCTCGTTTTTCCCGCAATTGGTGGCGGGACCGATCGTTCGGGCCGCGGATTTTCTCCCCCAATGCGAAGCCCCGCCGGTGCTC
>JANXMD010000056.1 GCA_025354845.1 Verrucomicrobiota bacterium
TCTTCACCAGCAGCGCGTGAATGGCCTTGAACACGTCGCCCATGTCCCGCGTGGTGGTGGCGGCCGCCTCCTTTTGACTGAGCGTCACGCCCTCCGGCCACTCGGCACCCTGATTGATCCAGTCGCGGATGCGATCGGTGAGTTGGTTTGGCAGCGGGCCGCCCTTTTTCCGCGGAGGCATGAGATCGTCGTGGTCCTGCGGAAGAATCGTCGAGGTGTAAATCTTCGACTTCGAGGCATCCCCTGGAACGATGTCCTTGGACTTGAAGAACTCGGATTTGACGTCCATGCGCAGGTCGCCCTTGGCATGGCCTTCCTTGTGGCAGCCCACGCAGTTGACCTCGAAGATCGGCTGGATTTGCTTCACGAAGTCCACCTTCTCGGCCTGGGCCAGGATCACGCCTTCAGGCCATTTTGCGCCCTGCTCGATCCAGGTCTTGAGGATCTCCTGATGCGCCTTGGACACCCGATCCCCCTTCGGCGGCATCGCCTTGTCGTCGTCCTTGGGCAGCGTGGTGGAGGTGTAGAGACTCGACTTGGCGGGATCACCGGGCACCAACGAGGTGCCATTCTCGCCTCCCTTGAGGGCCGCGGCCAGTGTGGTGAGCGCCAGGCCGCCCTTCGGCTTCTCGGGGCCGTGGCACTTAAGGCAGTTCACCTCCAGGATCGGCTTCACCTGCTTTTGAAAATCGATGGGATCCGCGGCGAACGCGGAGGCGGGCGCGGCGAGGATCGCGGTGAGGGCAAGGGCGCCCGGAAAAAGACGGAATCGGCTCATGGCTTCGTGTCCAGCAAGCATAGCTGCGGCATCCGACTCCATGTCAAACCCGCGCCTTCAAGGGGTTTGAAAAAACGAACCGCGTGTTTTCGGCGCGCTCACACCCCGACGGCGTCCAGGATTTCACGCGCCCAGAGGTCCTCGGGATTGCTCTTCACCCACTCCTTCAGCACGCGGCGAGCCTCCTCGGCATTGCCTGCGAGGGCGTGGTAGAGGCAGAGGGTGGGGACAAAATGCTGAATGATCGCCCCCCACTCGGCATTCTTGGGCAGTTTGTCCAGGCGTGCTGTGATGTCCTTGAGCAGGGCCGGTATGGCCTCCAATGAGGCGGAATCGGTGGAGGTCCGGAGGCTCAGACAAACCGTCGCGACTTGAAGCCACAGGTTTTCCGGAAATCTCGCGGTGCCCGTTTGAGCCGCCTCCAACGCCTCGGAGTACTTGCCCGAACGCTCCAGGGCCTTGGCGAGCAGCAGATGGTTGCGGGCGTTGGGACGCGCGCGGACGCGCGCTTCGCAGGTCTCCATCAATCCACTGCGGTCTTCCCCACGGATGTAGAGGGCCAACAGCACCTCCCACGCTTGAAAACGGCCCGGATCGAGGCGAACCGCCCGATTGAGGGTCACCGCGGCCGCGGCCCGGCTGCCGGTGAGGAATTGCAGCATCCCGCGCATCTCCAGCGCCACCGCCGAGCGCGCCGGTGCGTCCTCGGAGACCAGCGTCTCCAACACCCGCAGGGCGCCGATCAGGCGCTGCTGCGACTCGGCGGGCAGCGAGGACAACTCCACCCCATCCGCCGCCTTCGGACCGGCGCAAACGACCAATTCCGTAAACGCGGCAACTCCCCAGCTCAGGACGTTCGTGTGCCAAAGCGTTGCGGATTTCCAGTAATCGTCGTTCGCCGAACGGGCCGCGCGCGACGCGGCGTCGGTGGTCTCCGGGGCCGTCGTCAACCCGGCCGAGTCCTGGGCTAGGAAAAAGCGGTGAAGTCCCCGAACCCGATACACCCGAGGCTCCTCCGGAACCAGAGCCACGGCGCGCTCCACCAACCGGCTGGCCTCTTCCTGCTGCATGGGCTTTTCCGCTTGGGTCGCCTTTCGGGCGGCGGTTTTGCCGTCGGACTTACCCGCCGACATCCAGCGGACGTCCAAAAGTTGGGCGAGTGCGAGGCGACTCCGCCACGCCGACGGCTGGGTCTCCACGGTCCCGCGCAAACTGCGCTCGGCTTCATCCACGCGCCCGTCTTGATTAAGCGCATCGGCCAATCCGGCCAGGGATTCATCATCGGCGGGGTTTCGCTCGATTCGGGCTCGAAACTGTTGAATCGCCTTCTGAAGCGCGGCGGAAGCCCCGTTGGTGTCTCCCATCGAAGGAAGCCAGACGCCGAGTCGGAGCCATTCCGCGGGATTGTCCTCCGTGACCTTCAACGCCGCTCGCGCCGCCAACACTTCGGCGGCGGGACGCTCCGGATCATTGATGACAAATCCGCGGGCGCTATCGACGCCGAAGGCAATTTGAAGGTCAACCTGCGGGCAACGTGCCAGCTGCCGCAGGGCGTCGGGTCCCGTCGCGGATCTCGGAACAGCAAGCAAGGCCGGACTCAGAAACTGGAGTCCCAGCCAAAGCAGGATCGGGAAGCGGCCGAATCGCACGAAATCAAGGTAGACCGCAACCCCGGCGAGGCGAGGCGAATCTTGTTGAGGAGGAGGG
Source organism: Verrucomicrobiota bacterium (assembly GCA_025354845.1). GTDB lineage: Bacteria > Verrucomicrobiota > Verrucomicrobiia > Limisphaerales > UBA9464 > CAIVQB01. The sequence goes on from JANXMD010000056.1 coordinate 2,486, forward strand.
GACGGGACCACGCAGTGAACAACGACCGCACCGCACCACCAGTTCATTTGAAAGCGCGAAGCGCTACCACCTTGGTGGCGTCCGAGTTGCCGCTCGGCCGTAGTTTTACCACGACCAGCGATGCGGGGTCGTGGCCAACCCGAACGAAGGTAGGGCACCGCCGCACATCCTTCGCGTCCAGGGATCGAGACTCATTCCCACGCCCCTCGGCGTTCCGCTCGCGCGAAACGGAAAGTCACGGCGACGCAACAGCATCGCCCTACCGGTGGATTCCCACGCCTCAGCCCGCCACCAGCGCTGTTTCTTGTCGCTGGCAGGAGGCGGCGCATTCCGCAGCTCGAGGCGAGTTCGGATTCGCAAACGCCGGGCGCAGGGTCATGCCCAACGCTTCCAACAACACACGATCCGCATCGTAGCTCGGCGAGGGCACCGCCTTGGTCAGCATGAATTCGGTCTCACTCGAGAAGATGGAGTTGGCCCCCGCCAAAAAGCACAGCGCTTGCGCGGTCGCGTCGAGCGTCACCCGGCCCGCGGTCAGGCGGACGTCGGACTTCGGCATCACCAGACGCGTGGTGGCAATCATGCGAATCACATCCCACACCGGCACTTCCTCGTTCTTGGCGAGCGGCGTGCCCTCGACCTTCGACAGAATGTTGATAGGCACCGATTCCGGATGCGGCTGCACGGAGGCGAGCGTCTTGAGCATCTTCAGCCGGTCCTCCACCGCCTCGCCCAATCCAATGATCCCGCCCGAGCAAAGCGTCATGCCAGTCTTGCGCACGTTGCCCAAGGTCTGCAGACGGTCGGCGTAGGTGCGGGTAGTGATGATCGTCTCGTAGAACTCTTCGCTGGAGTCGAGGTTGTGATTGTACGCATACAGCCCGGCCTCCTCGAGACGCTTGGCCTGATGTTCGCTCAGCATGCCCAACGTGCAGCACACCTCCATGCCGATGTCGGTCACACTCCGCACCATGTCGAGGACGCGATCGAACTGGTCGTTGTCCTTCACACTCCGCCACGCAGCGCCGAGGCAAACGCGCGAGACGCCCGCCGCCTTGGCCCGGGTGGCAATCTCCACCACCTGCGCCCGGTCCATCATGCGCTCCGCCCCGACTCCGGTGTTGTAGCGCGAAGACTGCGCGCAGTAGGCGCAATCCTCGGGACACGCTCCGGTCTTGATACTGATCAGCTTGCTGACCTGCATCTCGCGCGAGTTGTGGTGCTGGCGATGCACTGAAGCCGCCCGGAACACCAACTCAAGAAGCGGCGTGTCGTACAGCGCGCGCAGCTCGTCCAGCGTCCAGTCATGGCGGAGTTCGTTGTTCATCTTTCCTCAACATGCCGGCATTCCAGCCTGTTGTAAACCTGGGAACCGCCCGGCGTTGACGCAGAAAGTTGGAGTGATCAGCGACGCGAGCTGGCCGGCGACACGTCCGGTTCTCCTTCGCCCACCGCGCGCCACAATTCCCACTGCAGGCGGTTGTGCTCCGCGACGGCACGGAGTTGGTCAGAACGAGCCCGGGTGTATTCCCGTTCGGCATCCACGGCCTCCATGACCGCCGCCACGCCAAATTCGCGACGTGCGTGAGAGAGTTCCAAAAGTCGACGGGACGAGGTCACGGTTTTCCCGGCCAGCTCAACTAGAGCCGCGGCGGAATCGGTACGGGCCCGAGCCTCAAGCACTTCGCGAAGGATCGCATCGCGCATTTGCTCCTCAAGAATCTTGGCCTGGCGGAACCGCGATTCGGCGGAACGGATCCGCGATCGATCTCCAATGCCGCCCGGCCCGATTTTCCAGCTCGCCGCGACCCCATACTCCTGAAAGTCATCGCCATTTCGGAAGTCACCATTCCTGCCGCCGGCTAGGCCACCAACCGCCGCCTGTGCGCCCAAGGTGGGAAACCACGGCCCCACCGAGGTGCCCTTCTTGAGTGCTTCCGCACCCGCGCTCTGAGCCTGGGATTGCCGCAGTTCAGGGCGATGCGCCAGCGCCGACGCCACCAGCGCATCAAGCGGACGGTTCGTCGGCACTAAGGTCAGCGGAACAAACTCCGAGAGATCGGGTCGCAACTCGATCGTCATGGGAAGCCGCAGCAATTCGGCCAGACGCACCGACGCGAGCCGCAGCTCTTCCTGCGCCCGGAGACGCAGCGATTGATTGCGCTGAAGCTGAACTTCGGCCCGAACGGCGTCGCCGGAGAATGCCAGTCCAGCCTCCACGGCCTGTCGCACTTGACGGAGGAATTCCTCTGCGATGCGCTCCGATTCCTCCGCAGCCTCGATCGACGCTGCTGCGCGGGACAGTTCTGCGTAAGCCGCCGCGGCCTGCTGCGCGGTATTTCGACGCTGGACCGCCTCGCTGGCCTCGATGCTCTTCACTGCCTGCTTCGATGCCAGTACGCGATACAGCGTGTCTCCCAATTCGATCTGCGCCTGCAGCGTGAGCGCCGCCACACCAGATTGCTTGGAGGCATCAAACACGTTGCCCACCACATCCTGCAGGTTGCCATCATGACGCCGGTACGCGACGCCCGGAGAGACCCAGGGGAACAGTTGCTCGCGATCCCGGGTCAGGGTCGCGCGGGCCTCGCGGACGCGCTCCGCTGCGAGCTCCACCGAGCGGTTTTGCGAACCCGCAAGCTTCAGCACCGCCTGAAGGGTAATCGGCTGAGAGTCTCCGAATGCCGTCGCCACCCACAGCGATGCACTGATCGTCATTCCCACCACTCGGCGGCACCACGTCGAGGTCCCGTTCATCGCGCCTGGGCCTCCTGCACCCGAATCGGAGCCCCGTCCGCAGGCGCGGTTTTGCCCACCGCGATGACCTCCGCACCTTCTGCCAGTCCGGAGAGCACCTCACTCTTCGCGCCCTCTTGAAAGCCCAGCTTGACCGCAGTCTTGCGGCTCACGCCGTTGTCCACGCGATAAACAAATGCGTTGGCTTTCTCCATCACCACCGCGTCGGTGGGAATCACCCAGGTTTTGGCATGCTGTTCGAGACCGAGTCGGACCGTGGCGTACATGCCGGGTCGGAGCCGGTCAGACTCATTCGGCAAATCAGCCTCCACCCAGAGCGTTCGTGAAGTTTCATCCAGCGCCCCCGCGTGACGGCTGATGGTGGCCGCGAACACGTTGGTGAGCCCTTCCACCGAGATGCGGACCGGTTGACCCAGCTTCACCAGCACCGCCTCCGCCTCGGGCACGGGAACGACCGCGCGCAGCACGCGAGTATCCGCCAACGTCACCACCGATGAGGCCCCGGCCGCAGCACCCGCGGCGACGAAGGCGCCTGGGTCGACAAAGCGTCCGGTGATCCGGCCGGCGAACGGCGCGGTGACATTGGCGTAACGCAGCAGGGTTTCGTTTTTCTCCAACTCGGCGCGCGTCACCTCCAGCCGGCCGCGTGCCGAATCCAGAGCCTGCGGCGTCACCAGATCCGGAGCCTTCTGGCGCGCCGCGTCCACTCGCCTTGCCTCGGCTTCCGCAACCGCTACCTCGGCCCGCAGACGCGCGCGATCGGCGTTCAGCTCGGGCACATCAATCTCGGCCACGATCTGTCCGGCGGTCACCAGATCGCCGCGATCCACCGCAATCGATTTCACAAATCCCGCCACGCGCGCCTGCAGCGTGACCTGCTGATTCGCGCGCAGCGTCCCGGGAAGCGCGACGTAACGGATGACATCGCCGCGCACGGGGTGCACCACGACAACCGCCATCGGTTCCGCCGCCTGCACCAACCGCGCGGCGATCACACTCACCACCGCTTTTTGAAACAGATTCATGCTGAAAGATTTTTTAACCGCAGATGAACGCAGATGAACGCAGATGGAAGCCGGAGAAGGAGACTTTCAAGGCACATCGCTTCTGTTGTGTTGCCGGCTTCATTTGTCTCATTTCTCTCAAGTTTCATCCGCATCTGTGTCCAGCTGTGGTTAACTCCGCTTCCCGCTGACGCGGAAGAAATGCACGCTTTCTGGATCCTCGGGATCGAGTGATGCCGAACGCACGCCACGGGGTGCCAGCAGGGCGAACACCGCCGGGAGGACGAACAAGGTGGCGAGGGTCACCACGAACAATCCACCCACCACGGCACGTCCCAGAGGGGCGGTCTGGGGTCCCCCTTCACCCAGACCCAATGCCATCGGAATCATTCCGGCGATCATCGCCGCACTGGTCATCAGAATGGGGCGCAATCGCGACGTGGCACCAGACATCGCCGCCTCGATCGGCGAGGCCCCGCTCTGGCGTGCCTTTTCGGCGAAGGTCACGAGCAGGATCGCATTCGCCACCGCCACGCCGATGGCCATGATGGCTCCGATGGCGGACTGAAGATTCATGGTGGTACCGGTCAGCAATAACAGGAGCACCACGCCCGTGAGCACGGCCGGCACCGTTGAGATCACCGCAAGGGCCAGGCGCACACTTTGGAAGTTGGCCAGCAACATCAAGAACACCACGGCAACCGCGACACCGAGACCCGAGTTGAAGCCATCCACCAATTGCCGCAGAGGCACCGCCTGCCCGCGTACATCCACACGGGTCTTGGCCGGCCAACGCTTGGCATCGGAAATCTCCGGCAGCGCCTCCAGCTCCCGCAAGACGCGACCCAGATCGGCATGGCGCAGATTGGCGGTGATGCTCACCACCCGGGCCATGTTGTAGCGCTCGTACTGACCCACTGTGGTTCCGGGTGCCACCAACGCCACGTTGCGAAGCAGCACGCTGCGGTTCGGGCCCGAAGTCACCGGCAGGTTCCGCACGTCTTCGAGTGATTTGGTTTCGGTTTGCGGCACCTGCACCTGCACGCTGTAACTCACGCCGGTATTTGGATCGGACCAAAAGCTTGGGACCGTAAACCGGCTAGAGGTCGTCGCCGCCACCAGCGAGCGCGTCACGTCGCCCACCTTCACACCCATCAAACCCGCCCGCTCGCGGTTGATGCTCACGTCCACGCTGGGGTAGTCCAACGCCTGCGCCAACTGCACGTCGCAAAGATCCGGCATGGCGGAAAGCGTCGCCAGCAGGCGCTCGGCATACTCGCGGCTGGCGGCGAGACTGGGACCGCTGACGGCCACCTCAATCGGTGTCGGCGAGCCGAAGCTCATCACACGGCTCACGATGTCGCTCGGCTCAAAGGACACCCGCACGTCCGGCAGCTCCCTGGCAAAGGCCGTGCGCAAACGTTCCTTCAACGCCGGAATGGCCACGCCGCTCCCCGGTCGCAATTGCACCGACAAATGCGCCTCCTCGGGACCGCTGTTCCAGAGATGGATCAGATTCACCGGATAGTTCGCAGCATGGACGCCCACCAGGCCGAGCGTGAGGCTCACCTGATTCGATCCGCCCGCTTCGCGATGAATCACGGCCAAGGCCTTCAACGCCATCTGTTCAGTGTTGTCGAGCCGCGTCCCCGCCGGCGCGCGCAGGCGCAGCGCGAACTGGCCGGCATCCACGGTGGGAAAGATTTCCAAACCAAGTCGACCTCCCCCCAAGAGAACACACCCGACTGCGACGATCAGGTACACGCCCACCACCAGCCACCTGGCGGCGAGCAGGGGCGTCATCAGTGTGACATACAGCCCACGCACGGCACGCAACCACGCCGGATCCGTGGCAACTCCGCCGTGCTTCAGCCACCACACGCTGAGGATCGGTACGAGGGTGCTCGAAAGCACGAAGGACGCCGCCATGGAAAACCCCACCGCGAGCGCCAGCGGTTCGAACAACGCCCGTGCCGCCCCTTCCATGAAGAACGCAGGGAGAAAGACCGCGAGCACGCAGAGCATGGCGAGCAATCGCGGCATCGCAGTTTCACGCGTGGCCAGCAACGCCGCACGGGCAAGCGGTTCCCCGGTTGCCAGATGCACGTGGAGATTCTCCACCGCCACCGTGGCTTCATCGACCAGGATTCCCACCGCGAGGGCCAGGCCACCCAGCGTCATGAGATTGACGCTCTGCCCACTGGCCCACAGCGCGAACGAGGCCGCCAGGAGGGCCAACGGAATGTTCAGTACCACGACCAGCGCACTGCGCCAATCGGCCAGAAAAATCAGCACCATCAAGCCGGTCAACAGGGCCCCAATGGCGCCTTCCTTGATCAGATCGCCAATAGCGCGGGTGACGACTGGGGATTGATCCAACTCGTAGCTGACCCGGATATCCTCGGCCACCGCGGCCTGGAACTTCGGCAGACTTCGCTTCACCAGTTCAACCACCGCCAACGTCGAGGCATCGGCACGCTTGGTGACCGGCATGTACACCGTGCGACGTCCGTTCACGAGGGCGTAGCTGGTTACCAGATCGCTCGCATCCTGCACCGTGGCCACATCCCGAACAAACACCGCCGTGTTGCCCTGGACCCGCACCGGCACGCCTTCCAGATCGCGGATGTTCCGCACCTGGGCATTGGCGGGCACGATGGGATACTTGTCTCCCAGGTTCATATTGCCCGACGGGCTGATGACATTGGCCTGCGTGATGGCCTGGATGAGTTCATCCGGCGAAATCCCGTAGGCGCGCAGGCGATCGGGCTTGGCATTTACAGTGATGGTCCGCGCGCTGCCGCCGAACGGGGGCGGCGCCGAGACCCCGGGAAGGGTGGCGAACAGCGGACGCACCTGATTCAACGCCGCATCCTGCATTTGGCCGACGGTGCGATTGGCATTCGTCGTGGAGAACACCAACTGCCCCACCGGCACGCTTCCGGCATCGAACCGGGTGATGAACGGTCCCGGTGTTCCGGCCGGCATGAAGGCCCGGGCGCGATTCACGTAGGCCACGGTCTCCGCCATCGCGGCCGACATGTCGGTGCCGGGATGAAACTGCAGCTTCATGATCGAAGCGCCCTGGATGCTCTTCGACTCGACGTGCTCGATGCCGGTGATGTAGAGGAAGTGGTACTCGTAGTAGTAGGTGAGCGAGCCCTCCATCTGGGCCGGATCCATGCCGCCGAACGGCTGCGCGACATAGATCGTGGGAATCCCCAAGGGCGGGAAGACATCGCGCGCCATGCGGCTGAGCCCAAGCCATCCGCCGAGGCATACAGCGAGCACGAGCACCAGCACCGTCACCGGCCGGCGGAGCGAGGCATTCAGCGGCGACATGGAATTGGAAATCCGAACAACAATCGTCCGATGCCTGGTACAGGAACTTACCCCAATTCCTTCCGGCGTGAGGCCCCAGCATCCGTCACCCTTGCCCAGTGAACAGGCAAAAAGCGTCTGCACTTGGGGGCCAAAAATATGGAAGCCGAACGGAAGCTGTTCCCGGCCAGGTGGCCAGTGTCCCGTTCGGCTAAGCGCGACGTGAACCGAAATCTCCCGGCACCGAAGCGCCGTTCAACACCGATCCCCGGGCTGATCTCCGGGGTAGGATCCCGAAGAGACGTTTGGGATACGTGGATGCCGCCGCCAAGTCAAGGCAACCTCGGGAAAAGAAGAGTGTAGAATCAGAAAGCAGGAAAGCAGGAGGGACAGAAACCAATCGAAAAATCGGTGCCGCGACGACCGGGGGCATTCGCGATTTCCTGCTGGAACGCAGCTCAACGGGACCCCGCGCTGCCTACCTGGGTGGGTCGCGCTGCGGTTCGGCCCTCACTTCGGTACGACTGGCGAACCGCCGTCGTGGCCACCCTGAAGCAGACGGAGGGAGATCGTCTCCACGCCACTTTGCATCCTAGGATCGGAATCCTCCCCACGTCCTCTGGCGTTTCGCTCTCGCGAAACGGACAATTACGGCGGCGCAGCAGCACCGCCCCACCCATTGATAGGGGGGCCAACGTAGAAGATCCACGGGTGCACCTCGGCTGATGACTCCACAGTTCCCGGAACCCGGACGCCCATCTCCCATCTCCCATCTCCCATCTCCCATCTTCGATCTTCGAACTCCGATTCCCGATCTCCCGATCTCCGATTCCCGGGTCGCCAGTCCTCGCTGGCCTTCCCGGCTTGGGTTCTTCAGCCTTTGTGCCGATTCCTACGTTGGCTATGCCTTCGGATCCCGAACCACCCACACCCCATTCTCTGCCGCCCACCCCGGGGGCCGGAGCCTTCAAGACGACGCAGTGGAGTCTCGTGCTCTCGGCCGATGGCAGCCCCGGGAGTGCCTCGTTTCGCGCCCTGGAGAAGCTCTGCCAGACCTACTGGTTCCCGGTGTACACCTTCGTCCGTCGGCAATCGAAATCGCCCGAGGACGCCCAGGATCTCACCCAGGAATTCTTCAGTCGCTTCCTGGCCAAGGGCGGATTCTCCAAGGCGGACCGGGAGCGCGGACGCTTCCGCAGTTTCCTGCTGACCTCGGTGAAGCACTTCCTCACCGAGGATTGGCGGAAGGCGACGCGACAAAAGCGCGGTGGCGGCCAACCGGCGGTGCCCATCGTCGGCACCGAGGCGGAGTCGCGCTATTCCGCGGAGCCGATGGACGAACTCTCGCCCGACAAGGTGTTCGACCGTCGGTGGGCCGAAGCGTTGTTGGAACGCGTGATGGCGCGTCTCCGTCTCGACTATGAGATGACTGGCCGGGCCGCCGTTTACCAGCAACTCCAGCAGTTCCTCTGGGGTCGCGATTCCGAGTGTTCGTACGCCAGCATGGGCGAACGCCTGGGCATGAACGAGGGTGCCGTGAAAGTTGCGGTGCACCGCCTGCGCCAACGGTTCCGCGAACAACTCCACGCCGAAGTCGCCGAAACCGTGGAAAATGAAGCCGAAGTGGACTCCGAAATCCGCCACCTCCTCGGCCTCTTCGGCACCTAGCCGCAATCTGCGATCCTCCCCTCACCTCCACCCAATCCGAGTACGCGCTGAGCTCCAGCTGGGCCAACGTCACCACGACCAGCGCAGTGCCGTCGTGGCCTCTGCGGACGGCACCAAACCCAATCGCCGCATGCCCTCGCCACGCCACGCCGAGCCGCAAACGAACCCGGCGGTCTCGTCCCTCACCGCGGAAAGGCCAGTCACGGCGCCGCAGCAGCAGCGCCCCACCCCATCTCCGATCTCCCATCTCCCATCTCCGATCTGCGATCCGCGATCTGCGATCTGCGATCTGCGATTTGCGATTTTGTCCGGTAACTCTTCGCGGGAAAGCGCATAGCTGTCATTGACCGTCATCGGACTCATGGACCCCGCCTCAACATCCCCTTCCCCCGCCTCCTGTCGTCGCTGCGGCGCGCGTCTTGGCTCCAGCGGACTCGGCGGCCTGTGCCCGCGCTGTCTCCTCACCGATGCCCTACCCACCGAGTCGGGGCCGACGCCGCCCCCGGACTCGACGCCCGGGGGCGATTCCAAGCCCGCGATTAAACCGACCCCGGTGCTGTTGCGCTATTTCGGCGACTACGAGTTGGAAGGAGAGATCGCCCGCGGCGGCATGGGAGTGATCCATCGGGCGCGTCAACTCAGCCTGGGACGCCTGGTGGCCATCAAGCTGATGTCGGCCGGCGAATTCGCCCGCCCCGAAGTGGTGCAGCGGTTTCGCACCGAGGCCATGGCCGCGGCGAAGCTGCAGCACCCCAACCTCGTGGCCATCCACGAGGTCGGGGAACATGCCGGACTGCAGTACTTCTCCATGGATCTCGTGGAGGGTCCGAACCTGGCCGCGCAACTGGCCGGGCAGCCGTTGCCCGCGTCGGTTCAAATCGGCGACGCATGAGATCGCCGTGATCAATCCGAGCGGACCATCCCATTT
>JANXMD010000508.1 GCA_025354845.1 Verrucomicrobiota bacterium
AAATCCCTGCGCGCCGATGTCAGGCACGTAACCCATGTCCGACGCGATCTTCCGGATACGTGCCTTCGTCGCCACCGACAGATCCGATTTGTCGCGCAGCGCCTTGCTGACGGTCATCATCGAAACTCCCGCAACCGCCGCGATTTCCTTCAGTCGCACCATTGCCATTCCTTAGAGATTCGCCCCGGACCAGCCGAATTTATGACGGAGAGTCCCGAAGAAACTCGTTCCACTCAACCGCAGCAGACGCACGGTCCGCGCGCAGCGCCGGATGGTCACGGTGTCCCCCGTCTGCAGATCCACCTGCTGTTGACCATCGGAGGCCAGCGTCGCCACCAGACGCGGACTGGTCACGCGCACGCGCACCTCCGAGTCGAGCCCCACCACCAAGGGGCGGATGCTGAGCGTATGGGGGCAGATCGGGGTCAACGTGAGGACGTCGGCGTCGGGACTCACGATCGCCCCGCCTGCCGCCAGCGAATACGCCGTGGACCCGGTGGGCGAACTGGCGATGAACCCGTCACACCGGTAGCGCGTGAGCAGCTCCCGATTCACACTGACTTCGATCTCGATCAACCGCGACGTCTGGCCGCGGCTCAGCACAAAATCATTGAGAGCGATTGAGGTGACGGGTGCCGCGCGTCCGGGGCGGGTGACCGTCGCCTCCAGCAGGGCGCGCTCCTCAAAGGTGAATCGTCCCGCTGGAATCTTGCGCAACGCCTCCGCCAGTCTCGACGAGGGAACCGCGGTGAGAAATCCGAGCGTCCCGGCATTGATCCCCAACAGCGGCACCGGCAGCCCGGCCACGGCACGCGCCACACGCAACATCGTCCCGTCACCGCCAAAAACCAGGAGGAGATCCGACGCACGCGCCAGCGATTCCAAGCCGTCCGCCACCGGCATGAACTCACCGAGGGCCTCCGACGAGCCGGGATCGCAGGCCACCGAGCGCTTCAGCCCCGCCAGGATCCGCGCTGCCCGCCGTGCGAGCCGCGCGGCGTTGGGCTTGTCGGGATTGGCGATCAATCCGACACGGCGGATGGATTCGGCGAGGCGTTTCACTCAGGCAGGAGGGTCAAGTCGGAGGGGAGCCGTTTTTTTCCAGCAGCGCGAGGAATTCCCGATTACCAGCCGGTCCAAGCAGCGGGGATTCCGTTACGCCCCGCCACCCTACCCCGGGAAGGCTGCCGGCGACAAATGCTTCCAGCTCCTGAAGTACGCGGGAATGAACCACAGGGTCTTCGATCACCCCGGCCCCGCGCGACACCTCCTCGCGACCGGCTTCAAACTGGGGCTTGATCAGCGCCACGATCCGTCCGCCTCCACGCACCAGGCCAACCGCCGGTGGCAGGATGAGTCGCAGCGAAATGAACGAGCAGTCGATCACCGCCAGATCGAACGGTTCCACGCTGGAGCCCAACTGGCCGAGCTGAGCAAGGGTCAGATGCCGTGCATTCACCTTCTCGAACGGCTCGACGCGCGGATCCTGTCGGATCTTCCAGGCCAATTGGCCGTGTCCCACGTCAATCGCGACGACACGCGACGCCCCATGCTGCAGCAGGCAGTCGGTAAATCCACCCGTGCTCGCGCCGAGATCAATGGCCCTCAATCCAGTGGGATCTACCGCGAAGTGCTTGAGGGCGTGCTCCAGCTTGTGGCCTCCGCGGCTGACATAGCGGTCCGCGTGCAGCCACTCAATCGCATCGCCCTCGCGCACGGGATCGCTCGCCTTGCGCGCGGGATGGCCGTTGATGCGCACCTGCCCCGCCATCACCGCCCGCGCGGCCTGGGTCCGCGACTCACAGAGTCCGCGGTCCACCAAGGCCTGATCGATACGTACCTTCACCTCCGCGAACCTGAACCAGCAGACGCTGGCGGGGGAGTCGAAAGTCTCAAGTCGAAGGTCGAAAGTCGCAAATTCGTGTCCATCCGTGCAATCCGTGTCTCCCTTCTCTTTCCATCTCATTCTGAATTTTTCATTCCCCCATTTTTCATTCTTAATTCGCGCCCATGCCGCCCGGTGAGCCACTAGATACGCTTCGGAATCGACTCCTCACGGAGATCGAAGTGGGCGGTGGGGTGATTTCTTTCGCCCGATTCATGGAGCGCGCGCTCTACGAGCCGAAACTCGGTTATTACGAATCCGACCACTGCCGCGTCGGGCGCCGCGGCGATTTCTACACCAGCGTCAGCACCGGCCCGCTGTTTGGTGAATTGCTCGCGCAGCAGTTTCTCGACTGGATCACCACCCGACCCAACGCGAGCCAGCGACCTTGGATCTGGTTGGAATGCGGTGCCCACGACGCCCGACTCGCGCAGGATCTTTTGTCCGCCCTCGAGGCGCATCCGAATCGCGCACTAGCGGAACGGGTCCGCTACGCCATCCTGGAAACCTCACCCGAACGGCGTGCCTGGCAGCAGTCCACGCTCTCGCACTGGCAGCACCGGGTGGATTGGCTCGACGCCTGGCCGCCGGACGGAGTCCAGGGAGTCATCCTGAGCAACGAGCTGCTGGACGCCTTCCCGGTGCATCGCATCGGATGGAAGGCCGTGGCGCGCGATTGGTTCGAATGGGGCGTCACGCAACGCGATGGCGCCTTCAATTGGGCGGTCATTCCCCGCGAACAAAGCAAGATTGCCATGTGCGACTGGCCGATCGTGCCACCCGAGCTTGCCGCCGTGCTTCCAGACGGATTCACCACCGAAATCCATCCAGCAGCCACCGCTTGGTGGCGCGGCGCGGCGCGGAGTCTGCGCGAAGGCTGGCTCATGACCACCGACTACGGACTCGATCGGCTCGACTTCTTCCAACCCCAGCGAGCCGCGGGTACGTTGCGGGCGTATCGCGATCACCGAATCAGCGATCAACTGCTGGCCGACCCAGGGAATCAGGACCTCACCGCGCAGGTGGACTTCACCGCCACGCAGGCCGCCGGCGAGACGGAAGGACTGATCACCGTGGAACGCACCTCCCAGCGTCGCTGGCTCACCGGCATCCTGGAGCGTCGCGTATCCCTGCCTGACGGCGTCGCGTGGCTGGCGCCGGATCGTGTCCGTCAGTTCCAAACTCTCACCCACCCCGACCACCTCGGTCGCGGCTTCTCAGTCCTCGTGCAACGCACCCCGGACCTCAAAAACAGCCAAAACAACCGGTAGCGCGAGGCTCCTGCCGAGCGGGTGCGTAGGCGGCGGGTGGGACGCCCCGGCGCGAAGCAATGCCCGTCCGCCCACCCGGCTCATCAGGAGATTCGCCCTACCGATCGCGCCGTCACCCGGTAGCGCGAGGCTCCTGCCGAGCGGGTGCGTAGGCGGCGGGTGGGTTGCCACGGCGCCCTCGCATTCTCCTTCAACCTTTCAACCGTCTCCCATCTCCGATCTTCGATCTCCGATCTCCGATCTCCGCCTCAATACGCCAACAAATCCACCAAATCCTG
>JANXMD010000084.1 GCA_025354845.1 Verrucomicrobiota bacterium
CCTGGTTGCTGACCACCATTACGCCCATGGGTCTTCTCGAACGCTGCCACAGCTTCAAGGACAAGGTAGCCAAGCTCGGCGACGGCGAGATCGGCTCGGTCAATCACGGCCTCTTTGCCTACCCGGTGCTGATGGCGGCCGACATCCTGCTCTACGACTCCAACGTGGTCCCGGTCGGCAAGGACCAGAAGCAGCACCTCGAGGTCACCCGCGACATCGCGATCAAGTTCAACCACCTCTACGGCGACACCTTCGTGATCCCGGAGCCGCGCATCCAGGAGTCGGTGGCGGTGGTGCCCGGACTCGACGGGCAGAAGATGAGCAAGAGCTACAACAACACGATCGAGCTCTTTGGCGAGGAGAAGGCGACCAAGAAGAAGATCATGGGGATCGTGATGGACAGCCGCACCCCCGAGGAGCCCAAGCCCGACGCCGACAAAAACCTGGTGGTGCAACTCTTCAAGCTCCTCGATCCTGTCGAAGGCGCCAACCAAGAGGCCTTGCTACGCGCCGGCGGTTACGGCTACGGCAGCCTCAAGAAGACCTTCTTCGAGTACTACTGGAACTACTTCGCCCCGTATCGTGCGCGTCGCGCCGAACTCGCGGCCGATCCGGCCGGAGTGCAGAAGATCCTTGCCGAAGGCGCCGACCGCGCCCGCGTCATCGCTCAAACCACCCTCAAACGCGCTAAAAAAGCCAGCGGCCTCGACTGAGAGCGGTTCAACCCGCCCCAGACCCCGCAAGCAGAGGAAACTCCCGCAACCAGCGCGAAAACGTCCGAGACCGGACCGAGGCCCCGGCTCAGGGGGCGTTGGAACCGAATGCGGGAAGGCCGTCGATGCTGTTTTGGTTCTTGGTGGCGCGGTAGGTCTCCAGCTCCTTCGGACCCTTGCTGGCAGCCCATCGGTCGAGCGCGTCGCGATGACTGCGGAAGTCGAAAAACGGCACCGAATACCCGCACGAATCCGAAACACGATTCACCGCCACGTGAACAAAGGCCCGCGTGCCGGGGTTGTCTGGGAACTGTGAGGACAGCTCGTGGAATCTCTCGTGGCCTGGGGTAACAACCGTGCCGCGACCGTGAAGTCGGACAATCTTGGGAGGGCCCTCAAAGGCGCAGAAGAGAATCACAATGCGCCCGTTCTCACGGAGGTGGGCCGCCGTCTCGGCACCGCTCCCTGTGTAGTCCTGATACACCACCTCCAACGGCCCCAGAACGCGGAACGCATCGCCGCCCTTGGGCGAGTTGTTGATGTGTCCGTCGGCGGAAAGAGGCGCCGTCGCAACGAAGAAAACCCGCTGCCGGGCAATCCAAGCCGCAAGTTCTGGGTGAATGTGTTCGTGTTTCTGACTCATAGCATGACGTCGTGTCCAACGATTCCAAGATCAACGAATGCCGTGACGGACTCGGTACGCTCACGAATTCACGCAACGCTGGAGCCGAAGCACCACCCGGTGCAACTCTTCGATCAGGCCGGCATCGACTCCCCGTACCGGCCGACGGAAGGCGGCGGATCAGCGCATCCCCGTAGCCGACGACGGAAGGAGGCGGATCAATGCCACGACTCGGTCATCGACCAACAACCGCGATCAAATGCCACCGACCTTCCATTCTGATTCCTTCATTCTAGGGCCAATCTACCAACTCGAACCTTCCCGTTTTCGCTCCCTTTCAACGCCTTCGGAGAGTCGTGCCGCCATTCCAATTGTGCCCGCAAACAATACCACGATTCGGAAGGAATCACACCCGTCACCGAGAATCCCTCATGTACACTGTATAGCTCTGACCTAGGACACTCCTACGTAGAACTCAACGTGTTTGGTGCGTGGATGGCCTCGCTTCGGAGAATTGGCGGGCGGCAAGCGTCTCCGCCGGAGCCAACCAGCAAAGGTCGGTTTCTTCACGCCGACGTGGTGGGCAAACTCCCGAAGAATCTCAGCCAGCTTCTCCGCCGGAGCTCGCACCCGTCCCACCGAATCCAACTTCAACAACTCCATACCAGAAGGCATCAACGTGATAATGCGCCCACTATCACGATCCTGCTCAGCACCGACTGCGGGCGCTTCGCGTGACGTTTACTCCAAAGCCAGTAAGCGAGGTCGTCGGAATTCCACGCGCCGTTCATCACCTGTGCACGCAGTACACATTGAATCAATCAATTGAATGTGATTTAATTTTCAGTGAAATCAATCATCAAGAGAATCACTCCACAACGAAACAATAGTAACGTTTTTTGTGTGTCGTCCTCTTTCACTTAAATCGAACTAAAAAGAACATTTTATGAAATGCAAAACTTCCCAACTATTGCACGCACTCACCACGATTCGCATGTTGGTTCGCCACACAACATTAGCCAGCATTATTAGCTGCATTATAGCACAAGCTGAAGCCCCAGCGGATGGCTGGTCTAATCCAGTACTGGCAGCAAAGGATACCGTGCTTGGGCCACTATCAGATGCTGCGAAACTAGTCTCAGCAGCCTATCTGGATTACTCAAGCTTAACTGCTTCCACCACGATTCAATCTTTTACATCTACAGAAATATCAACCCGCGGAACAAAACCATTTGAGACATATCAGAAAATCATCATCGAATGCGGCGTTGATCCTCGAAACGGAACAACTCTAATAAGCTCACGAACAACTTCAGCTCAGGACCAAAATGGTAAACTAACTGTAAGCATCGACAAGTCACCATACCTCATTAAAAAGATTGGAAGAGTAAATACAAAGTGCGAGGTGAGAAACCCAGACGGATCGTTAATCTCTCGATTTGAATACATCGTGGAGCCAACCCTGATCAATATTCATGTGGATGTTTCAAAATACTCAACCTACAGCATGAAGAGTCCGAACCGGGTGTTTGTTCAATTGAGTGCAGCAGCAGATGTCCTTTCTGATTGCAATGCCAAGAATACCACGCGCGATTGGTTTCAATTGGCAACAGTGACACCCGGTGTACAGAAGATCGTCCCATTCGAGGGCCAAAATATGATGGTGACGCCCTGGCCTGGAGTGCAACTCGGCTATATGCAGGCGAAGAAATAACCCTTGAATACGGTGAAACCGCACTACCAAATCGGGGTCGGCGTCGTAATGCTAGTCCTCATCGTCGCCTTCAGCCGGCGAAATCGAGCCAGCCAGAGGCCAGATTCAGCGCAGATCGACGTGACAGCCACGAGAGAAGCATCAAACTCGAAGGGACACTCTTCAATTGAGAGCCGAGGACGGAGCGGATTTCACGAAAAGGGAACCGACGCCGTTTCGAAATCGAATCAATTTCAAGCCGCATCGGTGGCAGACGGAGAATGGATACTCTCCTTTCCGTTGGCGGAGCCGCCGATGACGCTGCGCGCGTTGACGAACGCGGGAATCTCCTTGGAGCGCGCCAAGGGGTTGCTCCGTCCGATACTCGGCTACTTGTTTTCCGCAGCCGCTTACAAGAATCGGCTTTCGCATTCCGATAGCCAGGAGATTAGCGAGTTGAAGCGGATTCGGGAAAGCGACGAATACGATGCTGCCGAGAAGGTTGGACTTCTGAACGTCACAGCTGCCGCATATCGTGGATCTCGGGAGAACTGGTTGACGCAGCGCGACGCTAGAATGGAGGAATTCGCGGCTTGGATCCATGCACTAGGGACGGCCGATCCTGAGGCACTCATCCAGGATCTTCTATTAATTCAACCAGAGACCATGCCACCGGACCCAAGACCGCAGTGAGGTTCATTCGTGTCGCCGCCGCGAATCCAATCGACCTGGGCAATTCGAACTTTCGTAAAACCCCGCGTTTCTCCGTATCCGTCTGGGGAGGTGCGGCTATGCGTGGGGACGGGATCGGTTGGGCTGGGAGGGATGAAATCACAATCAGTGCGGCGCCGGCTACACTGCTCCGGTTGCCGGTAGATTTGACAGCCGCCGGCCCCAAGGCATCGGCCACGCTCAGGACCGCGTCCGGGTCCAGTCGCCATACACGTCGAGCAGTTCCTGCCGTGCTCGTCCTCGAATGCCTTCGGCGAGGGCGACCATCCGGTCCCAAGAGACGGCCTGTGCTCGCTGGAGTCTCCGACTGGCGGTCCGCTGTGTCCGATCCCGCCTTGGTCTTCGTCTTCAACCCCTCAACAAACTCGCGACTTCCCAAAATAAACCCAAGTGTTCAACGACAATTATTCTTCCGCCTTGGCGACAATTGAAATTCCCCACTTGAGGTGAGGGGTGAGGGGGCGTCTGGGGTCAGATCTATACTAGAGGGGGTGTCTGGGGTCAGATCTATACTAGTGACACGTGGCCTTTTCCGAGGCAACGCCCTCGGCCAATTGGTGAATGAACTGGGTGAGGGCTTTGTCGGATTTGGCTCGTTCCCTCAGCCGCCGAAGTGCTTGGGCGGCGGCATTGTAGCTGAGTCCGGGCAGGTGGTGAGTGACTTCCGTGAGGCGCATCCCGCCCTCCCGCACCGACACAGACAGGACCGCGTCCCGGGTCCAGTCGCCATGCGCATCAAGTAGTTCCTGCCACGCTCGTCCTCGAATGCCCTCCGCTAGGGCGACCATTCGGTCCCATGAAACGGCCTGGGGTCGCTGAAGTCGCCGACTGGCGCTCTGCTGGGTGCGATCCCCCTTGATCCTTGTCTTCAGCCCCTCGACAAACTCGCTGCTTCCCAATACAAGCCCACCGACGAGGCGATCCCAGGGGCTTTCCAGGAATCCCTCCCGAATCGGTCCCTCCGTGAACTCCCGGACCGCCTTCCTCTGCTGAGCTTTGGAGGTCCCCCCGCAAGCCACCGCGATCAGTTCGGTGCGCAGCCACTTCGGTGCCTTCTCTGCCCCGGAATAGACCTGCCACGAGCTCCAGGGGAAGTCTCGCAGAACCTGGAGTCGCTCCTCCACCAGATCTCGGGTTATGTCCTGTCTCTTGGCGGTACGGGACGAGCGTTGATCGTGTTTCCCGAGACCCAACCGGGCAACCCGAACCGGGTTCAGGTGGACATAGCGCGCGACCTCCACCACCCCGGCCTCGTCCCCAATGAGGACACTGCGGAAACGGCCCTGAAAAACATGACCGCAGGTCCGGTGGTTCCAGTTGAATCGGACGCCGTAGGAGAGGTTCAACCATTGGATGGCCCGACTGAGATTGGCGCTGCGGAGTTTGAGAAGCAGGTGATAGTGGTTGGACATCAGCACGAACGCGTGGATCTCCACCCCAAAGCGTTCCTCCAGTTCCGCCACCCTCGCCAGGAAACCCTTGCGATCCTCATCCGAGCGAAACAGGGCCTCGCGCCGGTTCGCCCGGCTCGTCACGTGATACCACGCCCCGGCAATGTCCACTCGCAAAGGCCTCGCCATGCCTCTCTAATCCAATCGGCGATTCCAAATGTCAATAGTATAGAGCTGACCCCAGATGCCCCCATGGGTTGTCCGGTACCGCAACCTTGGCGTGCCAATGCTTCGGCTGTTACACCTGCCCGCCGTTTCTGAGTTCGTGACCTCAAGGGAGAGGGGCAATACGCTACGAGGTGGCGGGAGAGGGAATGGTTTCACTGGCAGTGCATTTTCACTCTTCCAAGCAGGTGCCGACACGGACACGCGCCGACATGAGGACGGAATCCTACAATCTCAAATATGTGACCTCAGCACCCCGCGTTAGCCTGTGCTCCTGAATTGCCTGCTCCAGCGAGAACGGGCC
>JANXMD010000135.1 GCA_025354845.1 Verrucomicrobiota bacterium
ACCTCAAATGAGCGGCGTCACTCGACGAGCCGTCGGCCTGAAATACTTGGAATCCACCTGCGGCAATGAAACTGAGCGGTGGCAGTGGATTCAATTCGGGTTCGCCCGGAGCGTTGGACAGGTGAAAGCCACCGATCGCCACCGGAAGCGTGTCTCCATTGTACACCTCAATGAAATCGGAAGTGGTGATCACGCTGCGCGCGGTGAGCCATTCGTTGATTCGGAGTTTCGACGGATCGCCGACTGGCACGGGCCGGTTGGACGCATTCGGCGTGGGTGCCGCGAGCACGAACTCGCCGGATGGATCCCGCGCAATCGAGAGGTCGGGCAATTGAAGACCAAAGGTCACGGCATCGATCTGATTGGTCCTGCGATCGTAGAGCGCGAGCGTGTCTCCGCTTCCGGACAGATGGAATCCGAGGTGCAATCCATCGGTGCCGTCGTCGGATCCGCCGTACAACGTGAGGTAACCGTGTGCTGCGATTCGGGTTCCCGCCGGGAAGAGGAACTGGAAGGGATTGCCGCTGCGGTGACTGACGCCGAGGCCGGTTAGATCGACCTCGAGATCTCCTGCGTTGTGCAGTTCGACGAGATCGGGACGGGCGGTCGGGCCGTGCAGGATGGATTCGTTCCGGGCGAGGATTTCGCTGATGGAAACCAAGTGCTCCGGTGGAACGACCGGCGCCGGGTAGACCTCCGTCCACTCCGCTACGCTGACGGTCGCGGCCGCACCGAGATCGGTTGCGTCCTGATCCATGCCGCTGTCGCGCCGGCCGATCACCTCAAGTCGATGTTGTCCGGGGCTCAGGTTCGAAACGGTAAGCAGCGTGCTGACCGGCACCTGCGCGCTCCAGGCGCCTCCGTCCAGGCGCCAGCGGTACTGCGAGTAGCCGGAGCCCTCGGGCCAGCCGGCCCCAGCGATGCCATCGCCGGTATGATGGGGTCCGACCTGAACGGTGATGCGGTTGGTGTACACGGTGTCGCTCGGAGCTCCGATCAAGGTGACGCCGACCGGCCGCAGCCCGCCCAGATCCAGTCCACCCGGCCCGGCGCCTCGAGCGGGTGAATCCGGTAGAAGCTGAAACCAGCGTTTCAGAATTTGCGCGGATTCCCAGTTGGTGAAAGTGGCCTCCTCCACGGTTGGCACGTGAGCCAGTCGCGCCTCACCCACCAGGTTGTTCGTTCCGGGCCCGGTCCAGGCCATCGGCAGGAGGTTGTGGTTGAAGGTGACCACGGCGCCGGAGCCGTCGAGGTTGCGCACCAACTGCTCCACGTCGGAGATGATGTTGCCCTCCAGATAGAATCCCTTGCCCGGGCCGGTGATGCCCGCCGTGGTGTCGCGCACGTTGACCACGCCCGAACCGATGTCCTGTCCGCCAGTCTTGGTGACATGGACGATGGTGTTTTGCAGCAAGCTGAAGAAGTTGCCCTCCTTCGCAGTGGCCGCATTGTCGCAATCGAAGAACAAATTCCCGACGGCCGTGATCTCCGAGGTGCGAAGTCCGAGCGTGCCGCCGAAGTCGTAGCTGCCGCCGCTGATCGCCGCCGAACTGTCGGGCGAGCCGTTGCGGTGGTTGTGAAGGAAGATGTTTCCTTCCACCCACGCGTCCGTTCCGTCGAGATCCAGGATGTCGTCGCTTGCACCGACGAAGACGTTGTCGAAGTACTGGATGATCGGCTGACCCGCCTCCCGGTTGCCGCCGGTGAAGTCCATGATGTCGTTGTAACCGCTGGTCGAGCCGAAGAAGCAGTGGTGCACGATGCCGTGGCCACCTACCTTGATGCCGCCGGTACCGTGCAGCAATTCGAACGGCGCGGTGGTCGTTGGAAAGTGGCAGAAGCTCAGAATGAAGGAGCTGTCGTCGAGCGAGACGTACTGGTGCGTGGTGGTGCCGAACGTGGCGTGGTCCAGGGCCAGGGTGCCACCGGCGACCTCAATGCAGGTGGAACTGTTGCCCTCGAAGTGCACGTAGGCGAGGCGGCACTCCGGGGACGCCGGTGCTCCGTGAATCGCGATGCCTCCCCATGCCGCGGTGGTTCCGGGCGCCGTGCTGAATCGGATGGACGCGGATTCGGTGCCTTCGGCGATTAGGCGACCACCGTTGGCGATCACCAAACTGACCCCGGATCCCAGATACACGGTGGTGCCCGGATCGATGGTGAGGGTGACGCCGGCGTTGATGGTGAGCGCGGTGCTGACGAGGTACGGGCCGGCGGCGGCTGTCCAATGCGTGTCCGCCGAGAGGGTGCCGCCGACGGATTTGGGCGTGCCGGAATCGTACCAGACGCTCCATTCCTGCTGGTCAATCCTAGCCCCGGCAGCATCAAACGCCTGGACCATCACGCGGTTGACTCCAGGCGTGAGCGCGAGGTCCGCCACACTCCAACGTCCCTGCCAAGCCACGTAGTCCGCGGGCTTACCGTTGACCTGAACGCTGCGAGTGGTGATGGCATTGGCCGATCCAGAAAGCGCAATGTGGGCGCTGGTGCTGTGGGGAAAACCGCTTTGCACGGGAAGCGTGTTGGAGACAACCAGTGCCGACGGAATCTGCGACAACACCCAGTTTCGGCGGGCCGCCGCGAAGTCCTTCATGGACTGGCTCACCGAGGCCGGCACCGGCGAGCCGGCGAGTGTTTGATCGATCAGTGCATCGAGCGTTTCCGGGGTGAAGGTGGACTCGGCGAGAGTCTGGAGGGTCTGGAAATAGACGGGAGCGAAGTCCGGCGACTTCATGAAGCGGTCGATCGCCACCACGGGATGCGAGGTGCCCGCGCCACCCATGCGAAACAGATCGGCCTCCAGTTTGCCGCCGGTGTCTCCCTGTCCCAACAGGGTGTCCATGTCGTAGGGCATCAGCAGGAATCGGGGATCCTTCTGGCCGCGGTACAGGGCATAGTCGTCACCGTAGCCGGAACCGAGTGTGGTCTCTTCGTCCTCAAGCAACGTGTGGGCGGCGAAGTAGCGCATCCACTGCGGCACCTGAATGGTCTTCTGAAGATCCGCCACATACCGCGAGGACGGCGCGCCATTGGTGGAATTGAGGACCGAGAGCAAATGAATCAAATCCGACCAGTCGTTGGTCAGGCCGTTGTTCTCTTTGAAGTAGGTGTTGGTGTAACTGGTGTAGGCGGGGCCGTGCCACACGAGATTGGGGGTGATGCTGGTGTCGAAGTCCCGGATGCCGCGATAGAGGTTGCCCCCGGTGTCGTCAGGCAGCTGGGTCTTGATGAGCTGCTGGTTGAATCCCCAGTTCGCCGCGTAGCAGCCGTATTGGTTGGCGCCGGCGGGATTCACGCCGTTGACACGCACCTGCACCAGACGCGACTCGGCGATGATGAGGCCAAGACGCCGCATCACTGCGCTGCCGATCGCCTGATTGTAAGGATAGTAACTGTTTAGGTTGAGGGTGGACCGCCCCTGCCACGATTGATCGCCGGGAAGCTCGACCTTGATGTTGTGAGGCGAGTGCGAACGTGTGCCGTGACCGCGGTTGCGGAAGGCGGTGGAGAATACCAGCGCCGTGCCGGTGCCGTCCTCGGTGACCCAAGTGCCCGACGAGGCGGCATCACTGAGCGGTTGCGCACCCTCGACGGCATCCAGCGCC
>JANXMD010000520.1 GCA_025354845.1 Verrucomicrobiota bacterium
TTGAGTCGTTGAGTCGCAGAGGTCGCGCTAAACTCGGCGCGGAATCCCGCGAAGCGGTATGGAGTCCGGCGGCGGGCCGCCGGTTTGGAGAGGGGACTTGGTGCCGCGCTTTAACGATCGAACCGATGGGGAGGGCGCGCGCCGCAGAGAGGGGCGAATCTTTGGGTGAGGTTCGAGGTCGGCGTCTCCAAACCGGTGAGTCGCTGCGCTCCCCACCGGACTCCAGGACGCGGCCGATCTCTTCTGATGAGCTCACTCACTCAGAGCCTTCCAGTGTGCGCATCAGGTTCTCCGCGGCGGAACGGCAGAGCCCGACGAACGTTTCTTCCGCGATGGTCATGCGGCGTCCACGCCAGTGCAGCACGCCCCAGTCGCGTTTCAGCTGTCGGCGTCCCAGCGGAAGTCCGACGAGGGATCCATCCCGGATCTCCTGCTGGGCCACCCAGGGCGCCATGATGCTGACTCCCAGCCCGAGCTTCACCATCTCCTTGATCGCCTCCATGCTGCCCAGCTCGATCACGGTGTTCAGGACGATGTCCTCCTTGCGAAAATAATCGTCCACCAACCGAAAGGTGTGTGAGGACTTGCGGTAGATGATGAGGTTCTGACGTGCGATTTCCCCCCGCGGCACTGATCCCGCCTTGGCCCAGGGATGGAGCGGCGAGGTGATGAACACCAGCTGGTCGGAGAACAGGGGAAGGAATTCGAAGCGTTCGTCGGCCATCGGCTGGAGCGCGACCGCAAGATCCATGCGTTGCCGTTCCAGTCCCTGGACAAGCTCGCTGGTATCGCCCGGCTCCACTTGGATGGTGCTCTGCGGGAAGCTTTCCTTGAATTCCCGCAGGACCGGCGGGAGGAGCACCTGACAAACGGAGGCAGTCGTGCCGATCCGCAAGCGGCCGCGTCCCCACTTTCCCAGATGTTCGATTCCATCCCGCGCCGCAAGCATTTCGCGCAACACGATTTGCGCGTGTTTCAGGAGGTGTTCCCCCGCCTGCGTCAGCATGACCTTCTTGCCCACCCTGTCCAAAAGACGACAACCAATGTCGCTTTCCAACGCCTTCATGGAATGGCTGACGGCACTCTGCGTGAGGAAGAGCTCACGTGCCGTCTGAGTGAAACTGCCCGTGCGGGCAAGGATCGCGAACGCCTGCAGCTGCCTGCTGTCGAGTGGTCCCTTCATGGATGAGCGCAGTTCATTAAGATCAGTTGAATTTAGAAGAGCACTCATTCGGCCAACTTTTGGCATTCGGCATCCTGGCGGCTAGAGACACCGCGGTTGATGACCTTCGTCGCCAATACAGTCGTGGGATCCGGTGCCAGTGGATTGCGCCGTGAATTCTCGTCGGGCGCGCCGATCCGGCTTGGGTTTGTTCCCTTGAATGATTGCGCCCCGCTGATTGTAGCCCGCGAACTGGGGATCTTTGATCGCTACGGTCTTCGCGTGCGGCTTAGCCGCGAGCTGGGCTGGGCGACTGTCCGCGACAAAATTGCGCAGGGTGAACTGGATGCGGCGCATGCCCCCTGTGGCCTCCCGCTGGCGCTGGCGGCGGGATTGCAGTGCGTGCCGACCGAAACCGTGGCGGGAGTGATCCTTAACTTGGAGGGCAACGCGATCACTCTGGGTCAGGGTCTTTGGGATGCCGGCGTTCGCGATGGTGCCACGCTTCGCCAATACATCCTCCAGAACCGCAACCGGCGTGTTCTCACTTTCGGCACCGTTTCCGCCAATTCGTCGCACTCGCATCTTCTGCGGACCTGGATGAATTCCGGAGGTGCACCGGTGGATCAGGAAGTCCGATTGGTGGTGGTGCCGCCGCCGCAAATGCAGGCGAATCTCGCCGCCGGACATCTGGATGGATTCTGTGCCGGCGAACCTTGGAACAGTCTCGCGGTGACGGACGGTTGCGGTTGGATCGCCGCCACCAGTCGGACGATTGCCCCGGGTCACCCGGAGAAAGTGCTGGTGGCCCGATCTGAATTTGCACGCCAGCGGAATGACGAGCACGTGGCCTTGATCGCTGCCCTGCTTGAGGCCTGCGACTGGTGTGCCATGCCGGCCAACCACGCCGCGCTCGCGGAACTGCTCGCCGAACGGCGGCATGTGGGCGTGCCCGCTGCGGTGATCCGTCACGGACTGTCGGGTCCGCTGCCGCGCGGCTGTGGACTGCCCTCGGTCCCGGGCAGCGTGGTCACGTTCGCCGGTCACTGGGTGCATGAACCAGGGCCCGACCGCGCGGCGTGGATCGCCACCAATCTTCTCGACGCCTCGTTCCGCCCGCAGTTCTCACCGGAACGTCTGGCGCGGATCTTTCAGGGCAACTGCCACCGGCAGGCTCTGACCCTTTCGGAACAACCCCATCCTGAACTCCCTCGTGAAACCAATCTCCTCCCTGCCTGACGCCGGACGCCGCGGCTTCCTGAAGCGCTCCGCCACTGCTGCCCTTCTCGCCGGTCTGCCTACCGGATGGGCCGGCCGGGTGTTTGCCGACGACTCGCCGGAAACCCCAAATTGCCGATGTGGCATCATCGCGCTCACCGATTGCTCGCCTTTCGTCATCGCGAGCGAAAAGGGTTTCTTCAAGAAGCACGGACTGAACGTGACCGTGGCAAAGGGCGCCAACTGGGCCGCCATTCGCGACTCCCTCACCAACGGGGACAATCAGTTCACGCACATGCTGCTGGGCATGCCGTTCGCCTCGACTATGGGGCTACTTGGCTCGCCTAAAAAGCCGATGGTGATTCCCTGGATCGTCAACCGGAATGGCCAGGCCATCACCCTGAAAAACGACTTCAAGGGAGTGGTCAAGGATGACGCCAAGGCCCTGCTACCGATGGTCAAGAAGGCCAAGAGCCTCGGCGAGCCGCTGTCCTTCGCCATGACTTTCCCGCCCGGCACGCACGCGATGTGGATTCGCTACTGGCTCGCCGCGGGAGGTATTCATCCGGATCGGGACGTCTCGCTGATCACCATTCCGCCCCCACAGATGATTTCCAATATGAAGGTGGGCAAGATGGACGGCTTTTGCGTCGGCGAGCCGTGGAACGCCCGTTCGGTCGTGGATGGCATCGGATATACCGCGATCACCACTCAGGCGATCTGGAAGGATCACCCGGAAAAGGTCTGCGCCTTCACTCGCGAATTTGCCGAGAAGAATCCGAAGACCGTGGCCGCGGTGCTCAAAGGACTCCACGAGGCCAGCGTGTGGTTGGACAAGATGGAAAACCGTCCCGAGCAGTGTGACATCGTCAGCAAGCCCAACTACATCAACTGCAACAAGGACATCATCCTTGGCCGCCTGTTGGGCGACTACAACCTGGGTGACGGGCGGACCTACAAGGATCCGAACCCGATGATCTTCAGCACCCGCAACTGCAACTACCCGCAGCAGAAGTTCGGCACTTGGTGGCTCACGCAGTTCCGCCGCTGGGGCATGGTGACGGGCGCGCCGGATTATCAAGGCATCACCTCGCAGGTGTTGCGTCCTGATCTGTACGAGTCGGCCATGAAGGACCTCGGCTACAGCCACGGCGGCGCCGATGCCAAGCCCGAGACCTTTGGCGACGGCACCGTGTTTGATCCCGCCCAGCCCGAGGCCTACGCCAAGGGGTTCGCAGTGAATTCGCTCAAGGGCTGATTCCCGGCCCGCCTGTTCATGACCTTCGTCTCCTCGAACGGTGTCTCCGGCGTACCGCTGACGCCACCGGGTGTGCCCGCCATGTGTTCCTCCATGGCGGCCGGTGGGCGTTGCGGTGCGCCGGAGGTCACCGATCTACGGCTCGGATTTCTGCCGCTGACGGATGCGGCGCCGTTGCTCGTGGCGGTGGCGAAGGGTTTTTTCGCGGCTGAGGGCCTCAACGCTCAGTCGGTGAAGGTCTCGAGCTGGACCGCTTCACGTGATGCCTTGCAGGACGGCACGGTGCACGCGGCCCAAATGCTCTACGGCATGCCGATCGCTTCGCGGCTTGGCATTTTGGGGCACGATTCGGCGCCGCTGGTGGTGCCGTGGGTCCTCTCCCGAAGCGGCCAGGCGATCACGTTGGCGAAGCGTCATGCCGGCACGGTGACTTCCGACGCCCGGGCGCTGTACCGCCTGGCTGGTGAGCGCCGGGATGCGGGACGCCCATTGGTATTCGCGCAGACACTGCCGCCGGGCACGCATGCGATGTGGCTTCGCTACTGGCTTGCAGAAGGCGGTATTGATCCGGATCGCGACGTCGCGCTCATCACCATTCCGCCGCCCATGATGGTCAAGAATCTCGCCGGTGGACGGCTCGATGGATTCTGTGCCGGTGAACCCTGGAACGCGGTGGCCCAGCAAGCAGGTGCGGGATTCACGGCCCTCACTTCGGACACCTTGTGGCCCGAGCATCCGGAGAAGGTGTGTGCGTTTCGTGAGGATTTTGCGGATCGAAATCCTCGTTCGGTGAAGGCGGTCCTGCGTGGCCTCCTCGCTGCGGGCCGATGGTGTGCCGATCCGGCGAACGCAGCCGAACTCGCCGCGCTGCTCGCCGCGCCCGAACATCTCAATTGTCCGGTCGAGACGGTTCGGTCGCGCCTGCTCCCCGGGTTTGATCTGGGCGATGGACGCCTCGCAGGCGAAGGCGCGGTGCCGCAATTCTCGGGGCCCGACAGTCACCGGCCTCGTCCCGACGAATGCTTGTGGTTTCTCACCCAATTCCGCCGCTGGGGCATCGCCGCTGGCGTCCCCGACTATGCGGGCATCACGGCCTCCGTACTTCGCCCCGACCTGCACCGCGAGGCGCTGGAGGAGGCCGGGGTGGATCCGACCGAATCCCCGTTGATCTCGCGACTCGCGGCTCCCGGCTTTAATTCCGCCGACCCCGAGGCCTACGCGCAGTCCTTTGCCATCAAGTCTCTCCGCTCCTGATTTCATCCCATGAAACCCTCGTGGCAACGTCTTGATTTCATCCTGCTGCCGCTGCTCGGCGGCGCGTTCATCCTGTTGCTCTGGCACCTGTCGAGCCACTCCTGGTCCGGCGACCTGCCGGATCCAGCCAAGACCTGGCAGGAGTCGAAGCCCTACGTGCTTGAGCCGTGGGCGAAGCGTGGCGAACTCGATCAGGGCATCCTGCGGTTCACCATGCTGTCGCTGTGGCTGGTGGCCAAGGGCTACGCCATCGCCCTGATTTTGGGAACACCGATCGGCTTCTGCCTCGGCTTGTCGCCCACCTTCACCAAGACCTTCGACCCAATTATTCAAATCCTG
>JANXMD010000205.1 GCA_025354845.1 Verrucomicrobiota bacterium
GCCTTCGACGGTTCGACAGCCACTCGCCGTACCGTAATTACGACGGGGGATGCTCCGCTGCCGCGGCCCGAGAATTGGACGCCCTTCATCGCGGTCACTCAGGGCAAACCTATTTATATCGAATTGGTGGGTACGGAATTCGGGGGCGGCGACAATGCGGCCATCGCCTTTCGCTTCGACGGAGATGCGGATTTCGCCGACGGCGACAAACCGATTCTGGGCAAGTACCTATCACCGTTCGTGCTGCCTGCAGTTGCTTCGATCATTCTGCAACCCTCGGATGCAGCCGCCTACGATGGAAACGCGGCAGCGTTTTCCGTGGCAGTGGATGCGCCTCCTTCCGTCACCATCAGCGGCATCAAGTGGACGAAAAATGGAGTGGATGTTCCGGACAGCAATACCAACACCATCACACTGACTGCCAAGCTGGCCGATGACGGTGCCAAGTATAAGGCAATCATTACGACAAGTTCTGGAGTCCTCACCAGCGCTGAGGCGATATTAAATGTTTCCTCATTTACCTCCGATTTTGCGCGCGGAGTGGTTAAGTTCGAGGCGTGGACGGGCCTGAGTGGAACGTCGGTCAGCGGGCTTGTGGATGATCCGCATTATCAGGACACACCCGACGACACTCGCGTGCTTGCCGGGATCGACTCCCCGAATAGCTATGCCGATAATTACGGTGCGAGGGTGACGGGATACATTATTCCGACGGAAACAGGAAGTTACCGCTTCTTCCTGCGCAGTGACGATGCCTCGCAGTTTTTCTTGAGCAAAAACGAGACCGCGCCGATTCCGGCAAATGATACGCCGCTCGCGGAGGAGACGGGCTGCTGCAATGCCTTCCTGGAACCGCTCAATGCAGCCGGCGATCCGAACAACCAGACCTCTCAGACTGCGGTTTCCCTGGTAGCCGGAAAGAAGTACGCCTTCATCACGCTGTTGAAGGAGGGCGGGGGCGGTGACTACGTGCAAGTGGCGATGCGGATGGAGGGCGATGCGACCCTGGCCAGCGCACTCAAACCCCTCTCGGGGGCGCAGGTGGGTGCCAATGTGCGTCCAACGAAGGGGACTCCGTCGATCACGGTCCAGCCCGTGATCCCGGATCACCTTGAGGAAGGTGCGACCTGGACCTTCTCCGTGGACGGCGTTGTGCTGCCCGCAGGCTACAACTACCCCCTGCTGGTTCAGTGGCAGAAGGACCGTGTGGATATTCCTGGCGCCACGGGGAAGACGTTCCGGATTGCCGGCGTGAAGCCGACGGATTCTGGGAAGTATCGCGCGGTCGTGAGCGCTCCGAGCGGAAACTCGGCGCAGAGCGTCGAGATTTCAGCCACGGTGATTCCGGACAAGATCCCGCCGACGATCGTTTCGGCGTTGAGGTCGTTTAGCAGCGACACAAAGGTTCTGGTCACTTTCTCCGAACCGGTCTCAAGCGCCACGGCGACCACGGTCGGCAACTTCAAGATCAACAACGGGATCACCGTAAGCGCGGCGAAGTTAAGCGCGAACGGACTTGTGGTGGAGTTGACCACGACCTCGATTGCCAAGGGTTCCAAGAACCAGTTGACGGTGAATGCGGTTCAGGACGTGCATGCGAATGTCATAGCGGTAAACAGTGTCGTGGACGTGGGTGCCCAGCTTGGAGTGTACCTCGTGACTGCTGACCCTGGCCCGTTGACCTTTGCCGGCGATCAGGCCGTCAATCAGCATCTCCTGGATCGTGGATTTGACGTCGCACTGGCCCGCGGGTCTGACGTGCCTGACGACGGTTCCACAGCTCTCGGACGTGATTTGATCGTCCAGTCCTCAAGCCTCGGTTCCGGCACGGTAGAGGTGAACGGCGTCGGAAAGTTCCGCGCGCTGGCGATTCCGGCGTTGGAGTGGGAGGCTTCAAATGTAGATGCGTACGGTTTCCAGGAGGCGAATGCCAATCCTGGGACAACCGGGGCCCAGACCCAGATCAACATCGTGGATGCGACCCATCCGCTGGCCGCTGGATTCCCCGCCGGTTTGGTGACGACCAGCACCTCGGAGACCTATTCCCAGGCGCAACCGGTGAATGCGCACGTCGTGGCGACGCTGGCGTCAGACGCCAGTCAGAAGGTCCTGTTCTACTATGAAAAGGGAGACAAGGGGTTCGCCGACTTTGTGATGCCGGCCCGCCGCGTGTTCTTCTTCTTCCAGGACAACACGGCCGCGTCGGCCACGGATGCTGGATGGAAGCTCTTCGACGCTTCAGTCGACTGGCTCCTCGGAATTCAGGCGCAGGCGGCTGCCCCGGTACTGTCGATCTCCCGAGCCGGGACATCGCTCACGCTGACGTGGACCAACGGCGGCAAATTGCAATCCACCACGAGTCTCGCCAGCCCGGTCACTTGGGCGGACGAGACGGGCGCAAGTCCGGTGACCCAGTCGGTGAACGGTGCCACCAAGTTTTACCGGGTTTCCCAATAGCTTTGACGCATAGGCTTCGCTTCACACGAAGCGACCCCATCACACGGGTCGCGATCTTCGGATCGCGACCCTTTTGCTTGGAGGAAGGCTCCATTCAAGAACGGTGCCGCGGTGTGACGATCTCCGGCCCCTGTCGCATCTCACCGTTCAGCTCAAGATCTCGCGAATGGGCTGTCCGTGGTCGAGTTCAAGGCGCTTGCGGCCTGGGACTTCGAGGCGGTGCGAGTCGAGGCCGAGCTGACGGAGCACGGTGGCGTGGATGTCGGTGACGTAGCGACGGTTCTCGGCGGCGTGGAACCCCAGTTCGTCCGTGGCGCCGTACTGCACCCCACCACGGACACCGCCGCCCGCGAGCCAAGCGGAGAAGGCCTGCGGATGGTGATCACGACCACTGCCCTCGGCGCCGGGCGAGCGGCCGAATTCCGTACCGAAGACCACCAGCGTGTCGTCGAGGAGTCCGCGTTGACGGAGATCCTTCAACAAGCCTGCCACCGGTTTGTCCACTTGGCGGGCGAGTCCGGTGTGGTTGGTCTTGATGTCGCTGTGAGCGTCCCACGCACCACCGCCGCCGCCGCCGTGAAAGATCTGCACGAAGCGGACGCCGCGCTCAATCAGCCGCCGCGCAACCAAGCATTGCTCGCCAAAGGAACGGGTCGCGTCCTCGTCGAGGCCGTACATCGAACGGATGTGTTTGGGCTCGCGTTCCAATTGCAGCGTCTCCGGGACGCTGGACTGCATCTGGAAGGCGAGCTCGTAGGATTTGATGCGCGCGCGCAGGTTGGCGTCATCCGGGTAGTCGATGCCGGCGAGGCGGTTCAGTTTTCCGAGCAGGCTCAGGTTGGACGCCTGCTCTTCCGCGGTGATCGAACCGGCGGGTGGCTGGATGAAGGGTAGGGGATTCTTCGGATCGGTGTTCATTCGGACACCGCCGTATTCCGGTCCGAGATAGGCGGCGCCGTAGGTGAAGGTGCCACCGCAGCAGTCCCCCGTGGGAGCGCCAAGCACCACGTATTCGGGGAGATTCTCGTTCAACGTGCCGAGGCCGTAGGTCATCCAGGCGCCGAGCGTCGGATGTTCCAGCTCGCGTGGGTGGCGACCGGTCTGCCAGGTGAGCTGGGCACCGTGATCATTGTGGATGGTCCACAGCGACCGCACCACGGCGAGATCATCAGCGCACTCGCCGATATTCCGGAACCAGTCGCCCACCACCAAACCGCACTCGCCGTAGTGGCGATAGCCCGTCTGCAGCGGGAGGATGACCTTGCGATTCCCGTGGGCCGGATTGGCGCCAATGACATCTTTACCCTCGGTGGCCAGCACGCCGGCATACGGGGTGTCGGAAATTGATTTTCCGGCAAACCGGTTCAGCTCGGTTTTGACATCAAAGCTCTCCACGTGGCTCACCCCGCCACACAGGAAGATCCAGATGACGGATTTGGCCTTGGGAACGAAATGCGGCTTTCCGCTCGGCGGCGCCCAGCCTCCGTCGTCGGCCCGGGCTTGGATTCCGTCGCGAAACAGCATGGCACCGAGCGCGAGTCCGGTGAACCCCATGCCGGTATCCGCGAGAAAACTTCGCCGACTCATTCCGGGGCAACCGGCAGCGTGTTTGGGATCAGGGATCATGGAGTGACACGGATTTCACGAATGGGCACGGATGAAGACGAAAAACCACGTGATCCTGGGGCTCTGAAACCAGCGGAGATCCGTGAAATCCGTGTCCAACGAAGTGCCTTCATCGCACGGTGACGAATTCGTTGTGGTTGAAGAGGACCAGCACGAGCAGTTCGGCGTCGTGACGCAGCGCGGCGGCGGCGATGGGTTCGCTGACGGCGGCGGGAGTGAACCGCTCCAGGCAGGTGCGGCGTTCCGCGTCGGTTGGGCGCCGGGCAAGGATGCGTTCGAAGGCGCTTTCGACGAGACGAAACGGGTCGCCGGCACTCTCGAGCGCGAGGGTTTTTCCGAGTTGCCGGGCGAGTCGGATGGCCAGTTCGCTGTTCCCGAGGGCGAGAGCCTGTTGTGGAATGACGCTCGGGCGACGGAGGTAGCACTCGGTGACGCTCGGGCCGTCAAAGAGTTGCAGGAACTCCGACTGTTTTTCGGCGGCGTGACGCAGGTAGAGGGAGCGACGCGGCGAGGTGAGCGCCAGCAGTTGATCAATGTCCGGTCCGCCGCGGCCGAGGTCGAGTGCCCCGGCGACCTGGAGCAGCGTGTCGCGCACCGCCTCCGCCTCCAGACGACGCGGGTTCATGCGCCAGAGGTAGAGGTTGTCGGGATCGGCGGCGAGGTCGCTCGCATCTGGCGTCGCGGCGCGACGGTACGCCGCACTGGTGACCAGGAGGCGATGCAGAGATTTAAAACTCCACGGATCCGGCCGCCCGCTCGTTGGCTGCATGAATTCCGCAGCCAACCAGTCGAGGAGTTGCGGATGGCTGGGTGGGCGGCCGTTTCGACCAAAATCCGAGGGCGTGGGCACCAGGCCCCGGCCG
>JANXMD010000321.1 GCA_025354845.1 Verrucomicrobiota bacterium
CGCAGATCGGCAAGCGGCTCGCGGTCATCGATTTCGGGCGCATCAAGCTGCGCGGCACCATCGCGTGGTGGATATGGGGCATCGCCCACATCTATTTCTTGATCAGCCTTCGCAATCGGCTGATCGTGGCAACGCAATGGCTCTGGTCCTACGTCACTTTTGAGCGCGGCGCGCGACTCATCACCGGCATGAATCCAAACCCCAAGCGTGACGGGCGCGGTCGTCGCGGCGACGACAGCGCTCGCCCACTACCGGGCCGGAGAGCCGCTTAATCGAGAGGTTGCCGTCGCAACCCCCGTCGGAATCATCGATCGGCAGCGGTGGCTCCGCACCGCCATTCAAGGAACACCACCCTTTTAGTGGGATGGCCGTCGCAACCTTGGGCGCAGCCTGCGCGAGCTTGCGTCCCGGGTGATCCTTGTAAAAGTCCATGGTGTCGCTCGGACAATGCAGGATCAGCATCCCCTTGTCTCGTGCGGCGGCGATGACTTGGTTCATGCGCGGCACCATTTCGCCGACGCGTTCCGTGGCGTCTGGGCAGTGGTGTTTGTCCCACATGTCGCAGATCACCACGGCGGTGCGGGTGGATTCCCAGTTCAGGAGCTTGTCGTGCGGCTCGAACCGGTTGGTGTCGGCTGCGGTTCGTGCGCGCACCTGTCCATGGAGGGTGACGGATTCGGCTCGGCCGGGCAGGGGAATCGCGAGGACACCGAGGAGGATCCATCCCAGAAGGTGGGCGAGCCGTCCGGAAGAGGAGCAGGGCTTCATGGCGGCATGAAGATGCCCCGAATCGTGCGCGAATCCCAAGCGAACTCTTCCAGCACCGCTACCGATGCCACCCCGAAGGATTCAGGCGAATGCCGTGGAGCGAAGTGGTAGTCGATTCCAGGTTCCCGGGGTGCCAAGGCAGGGGCAGCCAGGACGATAGAATAGGGCGGCGCGGCGTCGGTTGGCGGTGATCTCGGTGTAACTCACGGTTCCGGCGTCCTCGCGATGCACGCAATGCGAGAAGGCACCGCGTTCCGGTGTGTGCGACCCATGGAGGGACCGAAGCCACCGCAGGGTTCCTGCCCTGGAGTCTTGGCGGCGCCGCTCGAATTCCATTCCACGGATTCGAAGCGCAGTGGATTCGTCTTTTCCGGATGAAATCCACTGGCGGGGTTCCCAAGGAAGCGATTCCTCCGAAAGAGAACTCCCGTCCCACCGCCACTCCCGAAGGCCCGCGACCCGCGGGAAAAACCCAATGACCCGAAACGGGCGGAGGCCTCGACGGCAAAGAAGTTCCAGCTCTGCGGGTGTTCCGTCGGATCCGCCACGCGCCAGAAGCAACGGCACGACCTGCCCGCGCGATGCGACGGCGCCGCTGGGCGAAAACGGGCGCGAGTACCAGTTCACCAGAGCAAACGCGGCTCCGTCGTTGCGAATTCCGATCCAAGTCCCACCGCCCGGCTCGCTTGGCGCGAGGAGGTTCGGATCGCCTGTCGAGGATGGTGAGGGCGGCAGCGAGATCGGACGCGTCCATTGCTCGTCCCGATTCATCGCGAGACGATAGCCGCCCCGGCGGGGCCAGAAGGTCACCGTGCACATCGGCGTTATTGTAAAGAGGTGGGAATGGCGCAGGAGGGAGCCAGCAGGCGCCCGATCCAGGGAATTTCGCCACGACGCATCCAAACAACCATCGCCGAGCTCAGGAACACGGCAACCGCCAATCCAAAGAGGAGGCCGCCATCCCCTTGGACTACGATTCCCAATCGGGTGAGATGGGAGCCGATGGCCCCCGTCATCAGCCCCGCGGCCAATCCAGCGCCGTATACGGCTCCCCCGGGAACCAACAGCAGCCCGACGGCAATCAGTTCGAGAACGCCAGTTCCGATGCGTCCCCAGGGTTCCACGCCGAGAGTGGAGAAGATGTATTTCGATTCCGGTGCGCCGCTGAACTTGAAAAAGAGAGTTTGCCCGAGAATGAGGGCGGAGAGAATCTGGAGCCCGAGGGCGATGCGCCGATGAGTTTTGCAGGGGTGTTGCATGCGGGGGGAGTCGGTCACGGCGGCGAATCCTTACATCTCCAACGTCGATGTGTTTTTCGCGTAAGGTTTACCGTCCCAGATGGACTCAGTCGGAACATGAATCGATGCCTCACTCCTGCGTTTCGAACGATTGCTTTGGCCGCCGTATGGTGTGCAGCAATGGCGGATGGAGACATTGGGAAGGCGAGGGCGAGGGCGACGTTTGAGGTGAAATGTACTTCGTCCGTCGCCCCGAACGAGAGTCTCGAACTGTTCACGAGCGAGGGTTGCAGCAGTTGCCCGCCGGCCGATCGTTGGATGCAGTTGCTGACCAAGGATCGCCGCCTGTGGAAGACCGTGTTTCCCCTGGCGTGGCATGTGGACTATTGGAACGATCTGGGCTGGGCGGATTCGCTTTCCAGCCGCGAGGCGACCGCACGGCAGGAGAGCTACATTCGCGCCTGGGGCCGAGGGGGCGCCTACACGCCGGAGTTTGTCCGCAACGGACGGGAGTGGAGGACTTGGTCGACGTCGGAGGCGATGCCGGAATCTACAAAACGCCCGGAGGTTGGGATTCTTCGTGTCGAAGGGTCGATTCAGTCCGGATTCGCCATGTCCTTCCAGCCGGTGACCTTGCCGAACGGGCCGTGGGAGGCTCATCTGGTGCTACTTCAGAGTGGTGTTACCCATCAGGTGCTCCGGGGTGAAAATGCCGGACGGCAGTTGCAGCATGCCTTTGCGGTCCGAACGGTTGAGTCCGCAGTGATGCGCCGTGTTAGCGCGGTTGAGGGCTCGTGGACCGCGACGCTTCAGCCGCAGGTCGCAGCAACGAATGGGCTCGGTCCGGCTGCCGACCTCGCGGTGGTCGGGTGGGTCTCTCGGTCCGGAGATCCCACACCCATTCAAATCACTGGGACTCCACTGCCTCGCTGACTCCAGCGGCTACGATTTTTCGCAGCGCAGTCGAGCCTTGATCCGGGTTCGAGACGCATCGGGAAGTTTACTCAACGACGTGTCCTTCTGTGCGAGCTTTCCACTGGCTTCGTGAATCAGTTCCAATTGGCGGAGGTATCGCGCGCAGGCCGAACAGATCAGGAGGTGGGCCCGGGTTCTCAATGGAATCGAAGTGCCGGTGACTGAGTCGAATCGTTGCGATGCCTGCTGCACCACACGACGACAGGTTGGAGTTCCCGCTGCGAGCAGCAGCACGAATGGGCGCAGGATCCTGGAAACGAAACGCTTCATTCGGCATCTCCCGTGTCGGCGTTAAACCAATGGATCTCCAGGCAGCGGCGCAGCGCCATGCGGGCGCGATGCAGCATCACCCACAGGTTGTTGGGAGAAATGTTGAGCGTGGCGCAGATCTCGTCGGAGGAGATTCGATCGACTTCACGCAGGAGAAACACGCGGGCGATGCGGTCCGGAAGTTTCCCCGAGCAGCTGTGGAAGACTTTCCAGAATTCCTCTCGATCAAGTGCGTCTCCGGCAGCACTCCATTCGGATGGGGCGTGCGCGGCATTCCAGTGATCGGGAAAGGCGCGGTTCTCGAACGCGCGCTCCTCTTCGTCGGCGTAGAAATCCAGATCGGTGAACGAGGTTTCTCGTCCCAGGGTTCGGAAATGGTCGAGCAGCTTGTTGCGCAAGATGCCCCCCAGCCACGTTCGCTCGGAAGATCGGCCCTGGTAGCGATCCATCCCCCGCAAGCCAGCAAGCAGGGTTTCCTGGACGAAATCTTCAGCCTTGGTGGCATCCCGCACACGCGACAGCGCGAAGTGGAAGAGGTAATCGCCGTGATTGTCGACCCACCGTTCCGGATCCGGACGGATCGCAGCGTCCGCAGCGGAGGCGTTCCCGGGCTCAGTCTCAGTCATTGGGATGGAGTGTGGGTGGATTCAGGGTTGGCCGAGGAATCAGGAAGGGGACTGGTCGCGGCACAAATCAGCGCCTGGCGGATTCGCTCCTTCGAGGTCGGGGGCAACGGAGTGGCCAGACCGGTCTCGGTGTCGGCCTGTTTTGCCGCCTGATGCACCCATCCGAGCTGCCGACGATAGCGACGACACACGCCGCAAAACGCGAGGTGAAGCCACTCTCCGGGAAGTCGCCACCAATCCGATCGACGGTCCAGCCGCCGCGAGCTCTGAGCCGTCATGTCATGACAAGTGGGGAGCAGCACGGCTTTCCAGCCGGTGGAACCGGTGGATTGCGAAGGGGCTGTGGGTTTCGGTGGCACGAGTGAACTTCAGAGACTCCGGCGTGTCCTGCGGTAGTCGAGCGGATGCCTGATTCCTTACAAGGGCATTTTCCAGTCGCGTGCGCTTACCACCATCCGTTCCGGGTCGCCAGGCAACCAAGCATCGCGGCTCCACCAATCAGCCACGCCGACGGTACCTTCCAAACCAGCGATCCGAGCATCGCCGATCCGAGGGTCAGGGCGCTGACCCAGTGGACCGGGACTTGGACGGCCATTCGGACAGCGACCACGGCCATCAACGCCAGAGAGGCGGTATTCAAGCCGTCGAGAAACGAGCGCGCCGGCCGGGAGCTCCGCAGCACCCGCAACAGCCAGCTCCCCATGGCGACGAATCCGAAGGCCGGAAGGAAGATGCCTGCCGTGGCGGCCATCGCGCCGGAGGGGCCGGCGAGCAGGTAGCCGATGAACGTGGCGGTGGTGAAGACGGGCCCGGGAGTAAACTGCCCAACGGCGATCGCATCGAGCAGTTGGCGGTCACTGATCCAATGCCAGCGATCCACAAGGTCCGCCCGGAGAAACGCCAACAGCACGTAGCCGCTTCCGAACAAAACCGAGCCAGTTTTCAGGAAGAACCCGAAGAGGGCGGTCAGCGTGACCGGAAACGTGGGAGCTTCCATCGTGGTTGTGGCGGTCGTGCCAAGTCCCGGAATCCAGGCCAGTGTCGTGGGGACCGCGGGATTCCAGGTTCCGAAGTGTTCAACCGCCAGAACCACCAGTCCGGCACCCGCGAGCAGCAGAAGTTCGTGAGCACCCCCAACAATGGCCGCTAGGGAGCCCGCCGCGATCAGCCAGTGGAGCCGACTCTTCATGGCGCTTCTTCCCAGCCCCCACAGGGCCTGGAGGATCACCACCAGGATGACCGGCTGCACCGCGTTGAAGACGCCGCGTAATGCAGGCAGAGCTCCCCACCGCACATAGCTCCACGCGATGACGCCGGTGATCAGCGCGGCGGGCAGGATGAACGCCATTCCTGCTACCACGAGTCCCGGCCATCCGGCGCGCCGCTGACCCAGGAACAGCGCGAGTTCGGTGGAGTTCGGGCCGGGAATCAGATTGGCGGCGCCAATGAGGTCGAGGAATTCCTCGCGGGAGACCCATCCGCGCCGTCGGACCAGTTCCTCCTCCATCATCGCAATGTGGGCTGCCGGTCCCCCGAACGCAGTGGACCCCAAACGCAGGAACACAGCCGCGATCTCGCGAAGGGGACCAGCTTTCGGCGCCTCGCATGGGGCGCGGATGGGATCGGATGCCGACATCGACCGAGGCAGTGTCCGGACGCCTTCGGGAATCGCAAGCTCCCGGTCCGTCGGTGAAAATCTCACTGGAACAACGGCTTCCGTCTTGCCCGCGTCCGGGCTGCCCGCCACGCTGCGTCGGTCCCAGTCCACCGCATTCCTGCCTACTGCCATGCGCCCTACATTCACCAAGAACTACTCCCGCCGCGTTTTCCTCGGTTCCGCCTCGAGCGCCGCGCTTGCTTTCACCTTTCTCCCCTCTCGAGTTTGGGGCGCGAATGACCGACTGCGCATTGGCGGTATCGGGGTTGGGGGCAAGGGCAGCGGCGATATCGATCAGGCCGGCAAACTGGGCGACGTGGTGGGCCTCTGCGATTGCGATGAAAACTCGCTGAACGCCAAGCTGCAGAAGTTTCCGGGCGCCCGAACGTTTGTGGACTTCCGGAAGTTCTTCGATCAGATGGCGGGCAAGGTGGATGCAGTGACCATTAGCACGCCGGACAACACCCACGCCATTGCCGCCGCCATGGCAATGAAGCGTGGGATTCACGTGTACGTGCAGAAGCCGCTGACCCACGACGTGTGGGAGGCCCGCTGGCTGCGCGATCTCGCCCGCAAGCACAAGGTGGCGTCCCAGATGGGCAACCAAGGCACCACCAGTGACGGCCTCCGCAAGGGTGTTGAGGTGATTCGCGCCGGGGCCATCGGGCCGGTGCGGGAATTTCACGTTTGGACCAACCGTCCACAGTGGCCTCAGGCGCCTGGGGTGGTGTCGCGGCCGACCGAGATTCAGCCGATTCCCGCACACCTGCATTGGGAGCAGTTCATCGGCCCCGCGCCGATGCGTCCGTACCATGCGTCCTATCATCCCTTCAAATGGCGGGGCTGGTGGGATTTCGGCACCGGCGCGCTGGGCGACATGGGCTGCCACACCGCCAATCTCCCGTTCATGGCCCTCAAGCTGGAACACCCGACCGCGATCCGTGCGGAAAGCGAAACCCTTAATCGCGAGACCTATCCGGGCTGGGCGACCGTTCACTACGAATTCCCCGCCCGCGGCGATATGCCGGCCTGCAAAATGACTTGGTACGAGGGCAAGTTGCCCAACGGTCAGAAGAACCTGCCGCCGATGGATCTCTTCCATGGGGAGACGCCGTCGGACAGCGGATCGCTGATGGTCGGCGACAAGGGCGTCCTCTACTCGCCGTCCGATTACGGCTCCGACTGGAAATTGCTGCCGGGCGATGCCTTTGCCGGATACATGGCTCCGGCACCGACCCTGGCCCGCAACGGCAAGGGCGACCAGGGCCAGAAGGACGAATGGGTGGCGGCCATCCGCGGCGGCCCCAAGGCCTTCTCTAATTTCGACTACAGCTCGCTCCTCACCGAGACCATCCTCTTGGGCAACGTGGCCATTCGTGCGGGCGTGCCGCTGGTGTGGGACGGACCCAAGTTCCGCTTCACCACCGGGGCCCGCGAGGCGACGCCGCTGCTCCGCCGGGATTATCGGCGCGGGTGGAAGGGATGAAGGGCAAGTAAGTCGAAAGTCGAAGGTCCAAAGTCGATTGGAAAAGAGTGAGCGCATTCAGTGTCCGTATTGCGGACAGTCGATGGAGGTGTCGATTGATACCTCCGTCGCCGAGCAGCGCTTTACCACCGATTGCGAGGTGTGCTGCCGGCCCTTCGAAATCTTCGCCGAGTGTGAACCTGGGGAAGTGCTTTCGATTGACGTGCAAGCGTGATCGGTACAATGCGTTGAAGGGGCAGAAGCGATCGGTGGCCTGGGTAGGCCACACCTCTTTCCCTAGCGCCGTCGGCGCGACATCGTTGTAGACACCACACCCGAGGATTCTCCAGCCCTGTATCGGCGGCATCCTCCACTCTACCGGCTCAGATGATGCCGCCCCGCCCGGGGCTCAATCGTATTGCGGTGAACGGTTCTACACAGATCGCGCACCTACGGCGCTCCTGATCGGGTCATCCCTCCCGTTCGATTCGCACCCGGGCGCGGATTCTCGCGCCGGCTCCGGCGAACCCGCGTCGTGCCGTGTGAGTTGGACGTCACCCAGCTGGTGGTGGAACTGGAAACACTGGGGTCGGCCGGTTTCCGTACCGCAGGTGCTTCCACTCCGCCATTGACGGTAGTCCCGCCGGCGCCAAGGCTCCGCGCCTTCTATGGCGAAGAT
This sequence comes from Verrucomicrobiota bacterium, assembly GCA_025354845.1. Classification (GTDB taxonomy): domain Bacteria; phylum Verrucomicrobiota; class Verrucomicrobiia; order Limisphaerales; family UBA9464; genus CAIVQB01. The sequence goes on from JANXMD010000321.1 coordinate 7,679, forward strand.
CACGCGTGCACTGCTTTCCGTTTCCGACAAATCCGGCCTAGCCATCTTGGCGAAAGTCCTGGCCGAGGCTGGGGTTGAACTGATCTCCACCGGTGGCACCGCCAAGGCCTTGCGCGCGGAGGGTCTCACCGTGATCGAGTTGAGCGACTACACTGGATTTCCTGAGATGCTCGATGGGCGGGTCAAGACGCTGCATCC
>JANXMD010000342.1 GCA_025354845.1 Verrucomicrobiota bacterium
GCCTTCCGGGCGGGGGCGGCCATCTCCAACATGGAGTTCGTCCAGTTCCACCCCACCTGCCTGTTTCATCCCAAGGCCAAGACCTACCTCATCTCCGAGGCGGTCCGAGGCGAGGGGGCGTACCTGCTGGGCGGGGACCGGAAGCGGTTCATGGACCGCTACGACGCCCGAGCGGAGATGGCGCCCCGCGACATCGTGGCTCGCGCGATCGACTCCGAGATGAAGCGCACCGGCGCCGACTGCGTATTTCTCGACATCTCGCACCGCCCCGCCGAGTTCATACGCGAACACTTTCCCAACATCCTCGCCAAGTGCCTGGAGTACGGTATCGACATGACCCGTGAGCCGATTCCGGTGGTGCCGGCCGCGCATTATCAATGTGGCGGCGTGGTCACCAACGTGGATGGGGAGACCGGGATAGAAGGATTGTACGCAATCGGTGAAGTCGCCTGCACCGGACTGCACGGGGCGAACCGTCTGGCCAGCAATTCGCTGCTCGAAGCGCTGGTCTGCGCGCATCGCGCGGCGATCAAAGCCAACGCCTTCCAAGTGCAGCCACTCATCGGTCCCCTGCCCCCGTGGCAGCCCGGCGGTGCCACCGACGCCGATGAACTGGTGGTGGTGTCACACAACTGGGATGAGATCCGACGCACGCTCTGGGACTACGTGGGCATCGTCCGCACCGACAAGCGCCTGCGCCGCGCCGAGAAGCGGCTGGCCAATTTGCAGGAGGAAATTCGGGCGTTCTACTGGGACTTCAAGGTCACGCCCGACCTGCTCGAACTGCGCAATTTGGCGACGGTGGCGGAGTTGATCGTGGCCTGCGCGCTTCAGCGCCCCGAGAGCCGTGGATTGCACTACAATCTCGATCACCCGAATCCCGATACCGCTTGGCAGCAGCGCGACACCCGTGTGCAGCGACAGCCCATCTGATCGATTCGTTTACTGAAACGGGTTGTTGCCCCGATTCGACCGATCGCGCCCCGAGCCCTTCCCCCCGGCCTCCCGCTTGGCGCCAAACGGATTTCCGGACACTGCCGAGCCGGTACGGGTGCGGCGAGGGAGATGGAATAGCGCCCAAAGCGACCAAATCAGGATGGTAAGCATCTGTGCAAGCAGGGCCGCGGCGAGACCGGGAAGCCGGATCCAGGCCGTCGCATAGAGGACCAGGCCCAGGCCAAAGAAGCCCCATCCGGCCAGGCCGGCGGCGAGTCCCATCCGCCACGCGCCGGCCACTGTGACGTTGCGACCGAGCATCCAGGCCAAAGTGAACACCGGAAGCGTCAGCAGCGTCGCCACCACCCAGCCCAGGATCAGCACCAGCGCCCCGGCGAGCATTCCCGCCACCGCTAAGATCGGCCAACTCCACGCACCCCACGCCGCCGTCGCCCCGGTGCGATCCAGCGGCAGTTGAAATTCCGGCGGATACGGGAGCTCCTGATGTCCAAACAAACCCTCCAGACGGAGGCCACGCTGCCGGAATTCCACCTGCAAATCCCCGGATCGACCCGACTCGCCAGTGCCGGAGGGATCCACGGACACGCTCAGTTGCGGTCGTTCCGACAGGAGATGGGCCTCGGTGTCTGGCCAGGTCAGTCGGCCACCCCGGATCTCCGCCTCGGCAACCGGAAGCCGCGGGAGGGCCTGGTTAATGGCAGGGAACCACGCCTGCCGGAAAGCCCATAACGCGACGGCCGCTACCATCGCACTGTAGACAACCTGTAGTGTGAGCGTGCGAACACCGGACGCCGCCGCAAATCGGGCGATTCCCCCACCGGTGACTGGCTGCCAGGCGCCCCAGGCAAAAAGCTGCCGCCAGCCGAAGTCAGACTTCGGCGTGGATCGCTCGGAGGAGAGTTCGGACACAGCTGGGACAGGATGGCATCCCCCAACAACAACGGCCAGCGGAGGAAATATCCTGCCGCTGGCCGAAAAACGGAAAGGGAACGGAATCCTGTTCTCGTTCTGCTTCTTGTTCTGGCGCCGATCAGACGGCCGGAGCCGCAGGCGCGCCGGGTTGGCCGGGCTGTGGGACGATCACCACGGGGACCGGATAACGCAGCTTCATGACATCATCCACCAGCACCTCGACGTAGTACACGCCGCCGGTCGGGAACTCGAGCTGGCCGAAGACCGAGACGTTGGTGACATTCTGAACGGGATCCGGCAGCGCGAGCTTGGCGGAGCTCTTGCGGAGCACCGTCGAGCCGTCGGGCCCGATGATGCGCACCTGCTCGGTGAATTGGCCCACGCCGGCGGTCCAGCGGTTGATGACGCAGAGCTTGGGCGCCACGATGGGAACGCCCGGAACGCGGATCAGGCCGATCACGCCGAGGAGAATGAGGTTGCCGCTCGCTTCCTGGCGAACGTCGTCGCACAGCAGGGAGCACTGAAGGTCGGGTAGGATGCGATTCGGAGTCATGTGCGCCCGGAAGGTTCCAGCCGGAACCCGTAAGGTCAAAACTTTCCCGGAGAGTTTCGCAAGTCCCGATCTCTCGGGGCACCCGGTTCGCATCGATCGGGAGCCGCCGGGGAAACCTCGGGTCGCAGGCCATTCGGCAGTCCCGCCGAGCTGCCCCCGGTCGGCCGCGGCGCCGGCGCCGAAACGGCCGCCGAGTGAATCCACGGCCGGTGCCAGTTCGGATACATGCCCGCATCAAAATGCCCCAGCTGGATCAAATCGCGAATATCCCGGATGATCGTCCGCCGTGACACCCGGAACTCGCGTGCTAATCCGGAAATATTGGGCCGCTCTTCCACCGAGCGAAGTCGCTCCTGAACCCGCTGCAGCCGCCGCAAGCGATCGACGTACCGGCTATTCGGCTCGTCTTCATCCCGAGTGCTCGCCGCCTCAACCGACTGCAACAAGTGGATCGCCGCTGAAAGACCACATTCACACCGGGCCCGCTCAACCACGTGGGTGAGCTGGTCGATGTCCACCGGCTTCTCAAGAACGAAATCGGCGGACAGCCCTCCCTGCAACGCACTCAGCTGATTGCGCAAACCGAGCGTCCCCGTCACGATGATCACCGGCACCTGAGGGGCAATTTGCTTGAGGCCGCCCACCGAATCGGCTCCGCGTTCGCCCTCCCCTAGCAAATGATCCAATAGAATCACGTCAGGCGAATGCCGACGCAGGATCGCCTTGGCTTCGTGGATGGTGGTAACCGGGATCAGGCGGTATTGCGGCAACGCGACCGCAAACAGCTCCACCTGTAACGGATCATCCTCGACGACGAGAATGGTCCCTTGTGCGATTGATCTGAGAGCCTCCATGAGGTGCGAAGAATGCCGAGTTTTAATCCATTGAAAATTGTGCAGATCAGGCACAGGCGGTTGCGGGGGCCTGGGAATCCGTGACTTGCTCGGGAAGGAGCAGTTCGAATCGGGTGCCGAGACCGGGTTCAGATCGGATTCCGATCCCGACCCCTTCCTCGACGGACAAGGTGTGGACGATGTACAGGCCAAGCCCGGTGCCAATCCGGTTCTCGCGATTCTTCGTGGAAAACGTCGGGTCAAACAGCCGGTCAAGCGCCTCCGGGCCGATGCCGGGCCCGTTGTCCTCAATGGTGACCGAGATCCACGTATCCGCGGCGGCGGGATACAACAACAACGACTCAAACGAATCGAGTTTCGCGCGGGAGGCGTGGATTCGCAGCGTGCCGTGGCGATCCATAGCCTCGGCGGCATTGATGATCAGGTTGAGGAGGATTCGCCGGAACGCCGTACGGGAGACCGCCGCGACCAAGGACTCCCGAGGCAAACTAAGCTCGACCTTGACCTTCGCGAGGAATCCGTCCTGCACGAGCACGATCAGTCCGGAAACCTCGGAGTCAATCTCCACACGGCGCAGATCTGAGACGCTCCGTCGATCCACCCCCAGCAGCGACTCCACTAGGTCTCGCAGATGCTGAATGGAACTCTCGATGCCCCGGACCCGCCTTTGGACTTCGGGAAGGTCTGGGGACAGACGGGCGACCAGTTTGTTGGACATGCGCACCGCGGAGAGGTGGTTGTTCAAGTCGTGGGCGAGGCTCGCGCTCAAAAGGCCGAGGGTGTTCATCCGACGGGTCTCCGACAATTCCTCGCGCAGCACCTTTACCTCCTGCTCGCGGCACCGCAGCGTTGACTGGATGGAAGTCAGCCGTCCGGCAACCGAACCTGATCCACGCCGTGTGCGCATTGCGGACAAGGCAGAGTAGGTCGAGCCGATCAGCAGCAATCCGATACCAAGGATCGGAACTCTGGAGGGAGAGGACGACGAGACCAACGCCTCCGCCCCGAGCGCCCGCAATGGTTCAATGCAGAGGAGCACCAGCACCCCTGATCGAAAGAGACGCGGAAACGGACTCGGATTCAGCGCAGCATCGTTTTCCCCCAATGCCGCCGGCCCTCCTTGAAGCCTGCGCATGGCCGTACCGTAAACCGAATCATCAGGGCTTGCCCAGCGAGAAGATAATTGGGCGCTCCGTCAGCAAGATGCGGCCCTCAATCCCCATTCTGGTTGGCCGGCTATCCGGCGGACCATCACGTTTCCCCCGCGGCTGGCCGGAAATGACGCCAGATGGCGAGCATGGTGCCAAAGATGGGAACGTGGAACAGGAGCGTGCCCCAGAGGATCATGGGACGAAAGGTTTCCAGCATGGGCTGGAGTTTGTGGACTTGGGCTTCGGGTAATCCCGAGGCGGTCAGCAAGGCGCCCAGATCGCCCCGCACCCAGGTCAGCCAGGCGGAGAACAACACCAGCAACGTGCTGATCGTGGCGATCCACCATCCCGACGGCTTGAGTTCGTAGGTCGCCCACGCCGCGTAGGCCCACAGGCCGGCGAGCACCACCGCCGCCAAACCTCCCGCAAAGCCGGTCAACTGCGTGCCGAAAAACGGCATGTAGCCATGATGGGTCAACGCGCTGATCAGGACCATCGGCGCCGACAGCGCAAGGCCGAGACTGACCGCCAAAACGAGCGGCGGCACCCGTTCGGTCCAGCCCGGATCGTGGTCGTGGGCTTCGCAGGTCAGCCGCACACTACGCAGGGAATAGAACCAAACCCAAAGCCCTGGAATCGACAGGGCAATAGGCGCCACCACCACAAACGCGCGAAATAACTGCACGTGGACCATCACTCCGGCCAGTTCCCGATTCTGGCTGTTGAGCAGATTGGCGGCGATGGACTCCGCGATGTCCTTGAGAAACACGAACACCAATCCAAAGAGGAGGATCGCTACCAAGAATGCCGACCACGACAGGATCCCGAGAAGGGTTCGCGCCCAACGACGACGACGGATGGAGGCGGCACCAGCGGCGATCAACGTCGCCCCGATGCCGGCGAATCCAAGCGCATTGGTGATGGTCTCGCCCCATCGGACCGGCATCCCGGCCGCGGCCGCCGTGGGCTTGGCGGCGAGCACGATCAACGGGGACAGCAACAACAAGAGCGCCCCAACCACCACGGTCAGGGCACCAAAGACAATCAGACCGACCGTCATGTCGGTGAATTCAACGGGAGGCGGGGTGCGGATCCGAG
>JANXMD010000343.1 GCA_025354845.1 Verrucomicrobiota bacterium
CGGCTCGCCTCCGCCAAGTCGCTGGCGCCGGGAATGCGCATGCATCCCAACACGCCCAACGTCCGCATGGTGGACAACTTCGGCGGCTACACCGCGGCTGCGGGGCATGCGTTCCCGGTGAGCGATGCGCTCCCGTCCCGCCTGCAGGGGAAGGCACTCGTCACCGAACCCACAGCGAAGCTGATCGGGATCATGGACATCCAGCGCGATGGCGGCGGTTACAAGGCGGTGGATGGAGGCAGCTTCCTCGCCAGTACCGACGAATGGATGTCACCAATCTTTGCCGATGTCGGTCCGGACGGCGCCGTCTGGGTGATCGATTTCTACAGCTTCATCATCCAGCACAACCCGACACCAAGTTTCCAATCCGCCGGGGTCCAGGCCACCACCGGACGCGGCGGGGCCTACAAGACCGAGAGCAATCTGCGCGATCAATCCCACGGCCGCATTTACCGCGCTGTCTGGAAGGACGGCCCACGCAGCGCAATCCATTCCCTCGCCAGGGCCAAATCTCCCGAGGTTGTCGCGTCCCTCGACAGCGGCAACCAGTTCTGGAGCCTCACGGCGCAACGCTTGCTCGTGGACAACAAGCTGTCGGACGCCGCCCCGGCGTTGAAGAAGCGGGTGCGTTCGGCCAGCGGTGGCAAGGGCGCGATCCACGCGCTGTGGTCGCTCGAGGGCCTTGGTGCGCTCGACAAAGACACGCATCAAGCCGCGCTGCTTTCCAAGGACCCGGCGCTGCGTCGCAACGCCATTCGTGCCCTGCCGGCAACCGAAGCAGGCCGCCAGCTTTTCTTCAGCAGCCCGGTCGTTCAGGATCCCGATCTGCTCACCCGACAGGTGGCGTTCGTCAAACTCCTGGAGTTTCCCACCATTCCCGAAATTCAAACGGTGGTCGCCCAGCTTCCACGCATTCCCTCCAACTCCAGCGATGGCTTTCTCAACGACACCCTCACGCTGCTGGGCCTCATCCACAAGGTCTCCGGCGTGGGTGAGAACGAGGTGAAGGTTTCGGCCGGTGATCCCAAGCGGGGCGCGGAGCTGTTTCAACACAGCCCCGTGGCGGCCTGCGCCTCTTGCCACACGGTCAACGGCAAGGGCGGCGATGTCGGCCCCATTCTCGACGGCATCGCGGTCCGCGCCACCAAGGAATACATCCTGGAGAGCCTCATGGACCCCAACGCCAAACTCGCGAAGGGATTCGAAAACCTGCCCATCTCCCCCATGCCACCCCTCGGCGTGCTGCTGAAGGAGCAGGAGATGGCCGACATCCTCGCCTACCTCGACACCTTGAGAACACCCCCGAAGGACGGTGTGACCGTTCCCGTGAAGAAGCCCAACGACTACGAGTGATCGTCCCCATTCCGCCAAAGCATCACCCCTGAGGTATCCCCGCCCATGCGCCCTTCACTCCACACCAGCTTCCTGGTATCGCTGCTCGCCCTCGCAACCTTGCCACCCACCGCGAGTGCACAATCCACCAACGCGTCGAACATCGGCCTGAAGCTGATCACTGAGGGCATCGGAGCGCCCATGGCCGTGGCGCCCATTTCCGATGGTTCTGGGCGCATGCTGCTTGCCGAGCAAAGCGGCGTCCTCCACCTGATCGATCGCGATGGGAAACGCGCCGAAACGCCCTTCCTGGATCTGCGCCCCAAAATGGTGGCAATCAATCAGGGCATGGAGGAACGCGGACTGCTCGGCCTCGCCCTGCATCCCCAGTTCGCCTCCAATCGCCGGTTCTACGTCGTCTACAGCGCACCCCTGCGCGCCAGCGCGCCACCCAAGTGGGACCACGCGGAACGTCTCAGCGAGTTCAAGGCCGCAGGCCCGGACTTCACCTCCGCCGACCCCGCCTCGGAGCGGGTGATCCTCGAAATCGACGAGCCGGACTGGAATCACAACAGCGGCCGAATCGCCTTTGGCCCGGACGGTTTCCTCTACCAAAGCGTGGGTGACGGTGGCGCGTTCAACGACGTAGGCGATGTCGCGCGCGGACGCGGACACCCTCCGGACGGCTTTGGACAACGGCTCGACACGTTACTCGGTAAGGTGCTGCGTCTCGACGTGGATCACGGGACCCCCTATGGAATCCCGAACGACAATCCGTACGCCGACGGCAAGAAGGGGCGTCCCGAGATTTTCGCCTACGGCCTGCGAAATCCCTGGGGAATGTCCTTTGATCGAGGCGGAAGGCACGAATTGATCCTCGCCGACGTCGGTCAGGATCGCTGGGAGGAGATCAATGTCATCGTCAACGGCGGCAACTACGGCTGGCGCCTGCGCGAGGGCTTCGATGGATTCGATCCCAATGCGCCGCGTTCCGCTCCAACCAACTCCGTGACGGTCGGAGCCGACGGAAAGCCGTTTGTGGATCCCGTGCTCACCTACAAGACCCTGCGCGGTCGCGGGACCGATCCGAACTCCTTCGGCGTCACTGTCACCGGCGGCTACGTGTATCGCGGTAAAGCCATGCCGGCCCTTGTCGGCAAATACATCTTTGCCGATTGGTCCCGCAACATGGCCTTTCCCGATGGCACGATGCTCGTGGCGACGATTCCCTCCGGCAACCCACCCGGGGCTCGCTGGACCGCGGAGCCGCTCGCACTGAAGGAGTTTCCCAATGGCCGCATTAAGGCCTTCATCTGGGCGTTGGGAGAGGACGCGGATGGCGAGCTCTACGTTTTGACCAACGGCATGAACTCGGCCTTCGGCACCCGGGGCAAGGTGTTCAAACTCGTGCCCCAATGAACGGATTCCCAACACCCATTCCCCGCCGCATTTCATTCATGAAAACCGTTCCCGCCTTTCTGGGGATCGCCGCCCTGCTGGGTCTGTCGATCACCAGTGCCACCGCCGCCGAAGGTCTGCGTCCGGATTCCGACGGCTACATCCGAGACTGGTTGATGCTCGCCCCGATCGCCATTCGGGAAGGGGAAACCTGCGCTGATGCCCTGCTCAAGGATCAGATCCCGCAGGAGTCCACCCTTCACCCCAAGGCCGGGGACAAAGTCACGCTTGGCGGCAAGGAGCTCTCTTGGAGAGCCATCACCGCCGCCACCAACTACGTCGACTTCAACGAAACGCTGAAGTCCATCAACGACCACGTCGCCGGCTACGTGGTCACCTACGTCGAATGCGACGCCGACACCCCGAACGTCGTCATGGCGGTCGCCAGCAACGATCAGGGTCGAATCTATTTTAACGGCGTCGACATCTACGCCTCCACCGAGGCACGGCCGCTGATGCTCGATGCCGACAAGGGCAAGGTCACCCTGAAGAAGGGCACCAACGTCATCGTGTTCAAGATCACCAACGAACAGAACAGCTGGCAGGGCGCGATACGGCTTTTGGACAGGTCCGGGGCGCCGTTGAAAAACATCCGGATCAAACTCCAACCCTGAGAGGAATCGCATGAACCCACGCCCGCTCTTTCGCGTCGCCCTTGCCCTCGCGCTCACCGTGGCGTCGACGGCCCGCGCGGCCGAACCCACCACCACGCTGAAGGATGCCTTCAAGGCCCAATTCCCTGTCGGCACGGCGGTCAATCGGAGCATGATGATGGGCGGCGCGGGTTTTCGCCGCAGTGCCGAGCAGAACGCGCAGGACATCGCGCTCCTCAAGCAACACTTCAATCAGATTACGGCCGAAAACGACATGAAGTGGCAGCTCATCCATCCGCGCGAGGGCGCAAACGGATACGACTTCGGTCCCGCAGATGCCTTGGTGGAGTTCGGACTGGGCAACCACATGCAGATCGTCGGCCACACCCTCGTGTGGCACAGCCAGACCCCGAACTGGGTCTTTGCGGGGACGAATCCCCCGCCGCCCTCTGCCACGAACGCGGCACCCAGCGCACCCGCCATCGCTGCCAATGCATCCACGAACGCGCCCGGGACAAACCAGCCGGGACGCCGCGGATTCGGTCCGGGTTTTGGCGGATTCGGACGCTATGACGGCCCCCGGGCATCCCGCGATGAACTGCTTCAGCGGATGCACGACCACATTCACTCCGTTGTGGGTCGCTACAAGGGGCGGGTCAAAGTGTGGGATGTCGTGAACGAAGCCCTCGCCGACGGAAACGGAACCAACGTCTTTCGCAGTTCACTCTGGTTCGAGATCGTCGGCCCGGACTTCATCGCCAAGGCGTTTCAGTTCGCCCATGAAGCCGACCCCGACGCCATCCTCCGCTATAACGACTACGGCCTGGAGAACCCCGCGAAGCGCAAGCGGCTGATCGCGCTCATCAAGGAGCTGCAGGCAAATCACGTGCCCGTCCACGCCATCGGATCACAGGCGCACGTCAACATCTCGATGAGCTTCGAGACCATGGACCAGTCGATCGCTGAAATCGCCACCCTGGGACTCCCCATCCACATCACCGAACTGGACGTCAACAGCGCACAGAGCGGTCAGCGTGGTTTTGGTGCCGACGTGGCCAGCAACGCGTCCACCACCCAGGGCGGCCTCGTGAGCGAAGCCGATAAGAAACTCGCCGACGCCTACGCTGGAATCTTCCGTGCCTTCCTGAAACATCGCGACTCCGTGAAGTTGGTTACCTTCTGGGGTGTGAACGACGGCGTCTCCTGGCGCGCGCAGGGCAAACCGCTGCCCTTTGATGGCGACAACCGGCCCAAGCCGGCCTTCGACGCACTGATCGAGGAGGCCAAAACAATCGGCTCCGCCACCCCATGAGGATTCTGGCAGTCATCACGCTTCTCCTCCTGCTGACCGCGCGCGCCGTTGCACTCGACGGCGAGTTTCGCATCCACGATCCGTCAACCCTCGTGCAGTGCGACGGCAGGTTCTACACGTACGGCACCGGAGGCACCTGCCTGGTGTCCGAGGATGGCTGGACCTGGCAGCGCGGCATCACGCCACCGCGTCGCGGGATGGCGCCGGATGTCATTCACGTTGGCGACCGCTACCTGATGTACGTGGCGCGCAATGTCGGTGCCCAGCCGCGCGCGGATATCAATCTCGTCTGGACCAAATCCCTCGACACCAATTCACCCGCCTACAAGTGGGAGGAGGCCGGCGCGGTGGCGTCCTCGGATGGCCTCGAGGATTGCAACGCCATCGATCCGGGACTGATGCTCGACCCGAATGACGGCAAATTGTGGATGGTTTACGGATCTTACTTCGGCTACATCCGGTTGGTGGAGCTCGACCCGAAGTCCGGCCTGCGCAAGGTCCCGAACTCGACTCCGGTGAACCTCGCCAATCACGCCTACTTCAATCTGACCGGGGATCCTGGTCAAACCATTCTCGCGCATCGGCTTCGAATCAATGCCGAGGCCTTCACGCCGGTGGATGCAACTCTGATTCCCACCGGCGAGCTTCGCCCGGTCGCAGGGACGGCCTTTGATTTTAGGCGCGCGGTGAGCATCGGCAGCCGCATCGGGGCGACAGCCCTCGGCGGGGCCGCTTTTGCCGGCCCGAAGGGCTCCGCGGGCGCCGGCGAAGGCCACGGGCGTC
>JANXMD010000354.1 GCA_025354845.1 Verrucomicrobiota bacterium
CACGCTCGGAGTGAGCACGTGCATGCCGAAAAAGCAGAGATAATGGCCGGCGCGAAGGCCTGGAACGATGAGCCGCTGTTCCGCCTCGGTCATGCGGCGCGTATCACGTTCATCGAGCAGCAGGAGGCTCTCGGTTATGGCCATGCGGTGGCCTGCGCCCGCGGGTTCACCGGATCGAACGCGTTCCTGCTTCTGGTTGGCGATCATCTCTACGTCAGCGCACTGGCCAAGGGCTGCGCCCGCCAGTTGGTGGAAATGGCCGCGTCGCAGGACGCCGCGGTTTCTGCAGTGCAGGCGACCCACGAGAGTAAATTGCCGTACTACGGTGCCGTGGGGGGGCGCCGCTTGGCCGGGGTGGACGGCCTGTATGAGGTTTCGGAGGTGCTGGAAAAGCCCACGCCGACCGAGGCGGAACAGCGGCTCATCGTTCCAGGCCTTCGCGCCGGCCATTATCTCTGCTTTTTCGGCATGCACGTGCTCACTCCGAGCGTGATGGATCTGCTCGCAGCGATGCAGTCCGCCAAGCCCGGCGGCCCTATTCACCTCTCGACGGCCCTCTCCGCTCTGGTCCGCAAGGAGCGGTATCTCGCGGCCGAGTTGAAGGGCCGACGGTACGACATTGGCGCCCGATTCGGACTCCTCACCGCGCAGTTGGCCCTGGCGTTGAGCGGAGCGGATCGCGATGAAGTGCTTTCCGGCCTGGTTGAATTGCTGGCCACGCGGAAGTCCTGATTCCCGACCCTGTCTCCCGATCCCGCCATGGATTCCCTCGTCGGACTCATCACCTCCGCGGACCCCGCGATTCGCAACCGGTCACTCGATGCCTGCTGCCGCGGCGCCACGGTTGCCGAATTGCTGAGCGCGGCCGGCGAATTGGACGCCTTTCGCCGCGGCGCGGAAAACCTGTACGAACGGGTTCGCGCGCTTTTCTTCCTAGCGGCCATCCACCGCTTCCACCTGCCCGCCGCCCTCGCTGCCGCGGACACCCACTCCGGACCCGAGAAGAGTGCGTTGATTCCCTTCCGCGGCTACGAACAACTGCTGCACCGGCGGTTCGAGGAGGCCATCGACACGTTTCTCGCGCTGCAGAATTCTGCGGGTCCAAGTGACGGTATCTCGTCCTCGCTGGCCTCGGCCTACCACCGTCTTGGATTCCAGACGCTGGCGGATCAGGTGCGCCGGAGCGTGCGCACGGTGCGCGGGAATCAGTGGATGTTCCGCATGGGGCATCCCGGCGACCAGCCCCTGCGGCTGCGGCCCGAGTTGCTCCAGCGCTCGCCCGATGGCGCCTTCCCAATCCTGCGCGAGCAGACGCCGGTCCGCATGGACCTCACCCATTCGGCGTGGTCCGACATTTTCTTTCTCGGCATGGATTATCCCGAGGGCGCGCGGGTGGTGAACGTTTCGGTCGACCTTGGAGTGCATGGCCGCGATTCGGTTCCGCGGCCGCCGGTCAGTGCCTGGCTGCGTGTCATCGACGAGCCGGTGCTGCGGTTGACCTCGGTGGATCTTGGTGCCACGGCTGATCTGACCGCCCTCAGTGATGTGTTCGATTTTGCGCGGGATTACCTCGGGCTGCTGAAGGCCGCGGTGATCGCCTCAGGCATCGTCCCGCCGGGCATCGAAGGCTCGGGACACTCCTTGTCGGAATTGCTGGCGCAGATCGTGGGGCCGGGCCGGGGCTTGGAGATCGTTTCGAGCGTCAACGATATCCCCAAGGGCTCGCGTCTCGCGGTGAGCACCAACCTGCTGGGATCGCTGATCAGCGTGTGTATGCGCGCCACCGGACAGGCGGCCTCGCTCACCGGCGAGCTCGCCGAACCCGAACGCCGCCTCGTGCTCGCACGGGCCCTGCTGGGCGAATGGCTCGGGGGATCGGGCGGCGGCTGGCAGGACTCGGGCGGAGTGTGGCCTGGAATCAAGCTGATCACCGGAGTCGCGGCGGCAGCAGGGGATCCCGAGTCGGGCGTTTCCCGCGGGCGGCTCATGCCGGTGCATCAAGTTTACGACGATTCGGCGATCCCGGAGTCTGCGCGACAGGCCCTGCAGGATTCACTGGTGGTGGTCCATGGCGGCATGGCGCAGAACGTCGGGCCCATTCTGGAGATGGTCACCGAGAAGTACCTGCTGCGCTCCGAGCGTGAATGGCAGGGGCGTCAAGATGCGTTGACCGTGCTGGACGAGGTGATTTCGGCGCTGCGTCGCGGTGACATTCGTGCCCTCGCGGCCGCGACCACCCGGAATTTCCGCGAGCCCATCCAGACCATTATTCCCTGGGCCTCCACCCGTTACACCGAACTGCTGATCGAGCGTTCGGCGTCGGCGTTCGGCGAGGATTTCTGGGGCTTTTGGATGCTCGGCGGGATGAGCGGCGGCGGCATGGGATTCATTTTCGCGCCGCACCGGAAGCAGGAGGCGCAGACACGTCTTCAGGAGATCATGTCGACCACCAAGCGCGAACTGCAGCACGCTCTGCCGTTCGCCATGGAGCCGGTCGTCTTCGACTACGCGATCAATGAGCGCGGCACCTTTGCCGATCTGCTCTCCGGGGATGCGGCCCTGATGCCCCATGGCTATTACGCGCTGACCGTTCCGCGACTGGTGCGGCAAGATCGCCAGGATCTGCCCCCGTCACGCCGGGCGGAACTCGCCACGGTGGGGGCGGCAGCACGCACGCGTCCCGAGCTGCGTGGCTTGGTGCAAAGTCTC
>JANXMD010000388.1 GCA_025354845.1 Verrucomicrobiota bacterium
CGACCGCGGGTTGCGGAGGCTTGGATTAGATGTCGCGACTCGAGTTCGGCGATCTGGGCGAGGGCCATCGCGCATCCGACGGGATGCCCCAGATAGGTGCTGGTGTGGATCGCTTCGCCGTTGGAGGGGGGCCAGGCGCGATCCATGAGGTCCGCCTTGCCGATGCAGGCGCTGAGCGGGAATCCGCCGGTGAGGGCCTTGCCCAGGCAGATGAGGTCGGGCACGACCGATTCGTGCTCGCAGGCGAACCAGCGGCCCGTGCGTCCAAACCCGGTGTAGATTTCGTCCAGAATCAGCACCGCGCCGAGCGCATCCGCAAGGGAACGCAGGCGTCGCAGGAAACCGACCGGGGGAATGCGGATGCCGCCGCGGGCCTGGAACGGTTCGGCGAGGATCGCGCCGATTGGATTCGTCCGCGCGTGTTTCTGAATCGCGGCTTCCATCGAGTCCAGCGAGCCCGCGGTTTCGGTCTCCGGGAAGTCGACGAAGTGGCCGAATTCACGAAGCTGGTCGAGAAACGGTCCGCGGAAGTGATCGCGGTGGGTGGCGTTCAACGCCCCGTAGCCGAGGCCGTGATAGCCGCCAGTAAAGGCGATGATCCCGGGCCGTCCGGTGGCGAGGCGGGCGGTCTTGAGCGCCATTTCCACGGCTTCCGACCCTGAAGTGCCGAACACGCACTTGCCCTCGATCCGCGGTCCAGGGCGACGGGTCCAACGTTCGAAGGTGAGCCGCGAGAGTTTCTGTGCGAGTTCCGCTTTGAGGGGATGCGGGTGCACGTCGCCCATGGCGTGGAGGAGCGTGCCCATCTGCCGGGCCCCGGCGCGGACCACACGAGGATTGGCGTGGCCCGCGGCGGCGACTCCGAATGCGGCGGTGAGATCGAGGTAGCGACGTCCCTCGGCGTCGGTGACTCGCATGCCGCGGGCGCGGGTCCACACGATAGGCCACGATCCGTCGGTTTCCTGATAGGTCACGTTTCGCGACTCATACCGGCGCAACAGACGTAGTGTGGTTCCCGAGTTCGAGGTTCGGACGGGCATGCAGTGAGGCTGGAAATTCAAACCCCGCGCAGATCGGGCGACCAGATGAACTTGTGCATCTGCAGCTGGAAGCGGACCGGTAGCGCATCGGCGACGATGGCTTCCACCAGCTCCTGCCGGGTCATCGGAGTAAACGTGGCGGGCAACGGCTTGAGCGAGGCGTCGCGTTGATGCGCCAGGAGCGGCGCCACCCAAGAGAACAGCACCGGGCACCGTTCCGCGAGGCGGTGTTCCACGAGCATCTGCTTCGCCCACGCATAGTCTTCGCGGCTGCCGAGGACTAGTTTCAGCTCATCGGTGGGGTGGAGATGGTCGAGGTTATCCATCCGGTTGCGATGCACTTCACCGCTGCCCGGGGCCTTGAGATCCATGATCCGGCGAATGCGCGGATCCAGAGTCGAGATGTCGTGCGCGCCGGAGGTCTCCACCAACACGGTGAATCCGAGGTCGCATAGCTGGCGCATGAGGTCGCTGGAACGGGCCTGGAGCAATGGTTCCCCGCCAGTAAATTCCACCAAGGGAAGCCGAAGGCCCGCGGGCGACGCCGGGCGAAGTTCGGGGCCGGCGGGAAGGGGTGGCGTCGGGGGAAAGGCTGCGGCGAGGCGGGTCACTTCGGCGAGAATCTCGTCAAAGGTGCGCGGTGTTCCCTCGCGGAAAGCGTAGGCTGTGTCGCAGTAGGAGCAGCGGAGATTGCATCCGGTCAATCGGACGAAGACACACGGGAGCCCGGCAAAGGTGCTTTCCCCCTGCAGGCTGAGGTAGATCTCGTTGACGACCAGCGTTGGCGACCCGGACACGCGGACAGGTTAGGGAGGGGCGTCCTCGGGCTCAATGACGGTCCGCTCCAATCCGTTGGAGGACGGTGACCCGCAACTCCCCGTCAATGCGACGGGCCAGGTCCTGGCGGCGGTG
>JANXMD010000414.1 GCA_025354845.1 Verrucomicrobiota bacterium
AAACGAACTTGAGGGCTTCACCTTCAAGCTGGCCGACGCGAAGGGAATCCCGCAGATCGCGGACCTGGTGGAGCGCACCATGATCGTTCGACACAAGGAACGACGCTTTGGAAAAGGGTGTGTGGATCGGTGGCGGGACCAAAGCGGGGAGCTCGCCTCACAGCTGCGCTCGGCACTGATTCCGTATGAGCAGCTGCTGTTAGTTCAGCCCTACCTGCTCGCACCCTGGCCTGTTTACACCGACTTCGCCCTCTACGGCGTTCTGGCCAACCTGACCTTCAACGACTGGAACCCGTTCCCCTCCGGACTTCCCCGACTTGCCGGCTGGTTTGATCGGATCCGTCAGTACCGCTTCGCCTGATTCCCTCGACCACTCCCATGAGCGACGACGTCCCGCCCCCGATTCCCCCCGTCGCTGCGACCGCGCACGCGAAATTTCACTGCCCGTCCTGCGGCGCTGAAGCCACATGGAATCCCGCCAAACAGGCGTTGATCTGCGGGTTCTGCGGGACCGAGTCCCCGGCGCAGCTCGACACCACGCCGGGAGGGGAGGGCGGGATCGTAGAACACGACTTGGTGGCCGCCTTGCGTGGCCGGGACGAGGAACGCGGCTGGCAGGCCGAGCGCGTCGAAGTGCGCTGCCAGAGCTGCCAGGCCATCTCGGTGTTTGACCCGGCACGGGTCGGTCAGCGCTGTGACTTCTGCGGCTCTTCGGCGCTGGTTCCGTACGAAGAAGTGAAGGATGCCTTCCGGCCGGAAAGCCTGCTCGCCTTCAAGCTGAGTGAGAATCAGGTCCGCGATGCCGTGCGTCACTGGTACGGCAGTCGCTGGTTCGCGCCCAATGCCCTCGGTTCCAAAGCGATGACCGACCAGTTGAAGGGCATCTACATTCCCTACTGGACTTTCGACGCGCAGAGCGAGGCCGACTGGAGTGCCCAGAGCGGCTACCATTACTACGTCACCGAGTACTACAACGACTCCAACGGCAATCAGCAGTCGCGCCAGGTACAGCACACCCGTTGGGAACCCAGCGCCGGACATGTGAGTCACTTTTTTGACGATGAACTGGTTTGCGCCTCCAAGGGCGTGGACCGCCGGCTGTTGTCGGAAGTGGAGGCGTTTCCCACCAAGGAGCTCGTGCCCTATCAGTCCGGATTCTTGGCTGGCTGGGTGGTGGAGCGGTATCAGATTGATCTGATGGCCGCCGCCCAAAAGAGCCACGAGGGGATGGAGGCCAAGCTCAACAGCCTCTGCGCGTCACAAGTTCCCGGGGACACTCACCGGGACCTCCGCATCAACGCGGATTGGTCGGGGCAGACCTTCAAACACATCCTCACCCCGATCTGGCTGCTCAGTTACGACTATCACGGCGAGGTGTATCAAGTGGTGGTCAACGGCTACACCGGAGCCATCTCGGGACGTTATCCGAAGAGCTGGGTAAAGATTCTGCTGCTGGTCTTCGGAATCCTCGCGCTGATGGCGATCGTGATGGTGTTGGCCAATAAGTAGACCTAGTTAGCGTCGGCAACTCGGGAGCTTCCCCCCCGGTGAGCGACCTTCTGGGTATCGGCGGCGGATTGACAGTCGATCCGGACTACTTCTTGGAGCGGAATCCCTTGGGCAACGCCGGTGACTCCGTTGGTGCGGGCGAGGCCGGCGTTTCTGGCTCGACCTCAATTTCCTCATCTTTGGCCCGCGCCTCCTCCGGCTCCGGCAGCCCGAGACGCTGGCGCGCCTTCTTCGCCGCGGCGGTGTCCGGAAATTCGTGGACGATGCGGTTCAAAACGCCCAACGCCTTGGCGGTCTGATTGAGTTTCCCGGAGTAGAGGTTGGACAGATGAATGGCGGTCCAGCCCCACTTCTCGCGCGGCAGCTTGTGTTTCAGCACCTCCTCCAACTCCAGCACGGAGGCCAGGTAGTTGTTCAGGTCCTTTTCATAAATCTCGGCAATGCGGATCGCCACATGCTGTTCTACCGGATTCTTGCGCAAGTACTCGCGCATGAGGTTGATCGCATCGAGGTGATTCCCTTTCGTCCACTCCGCCTCCGCCGCCTCGTACTCTGCGGATTTTGGCAGCAGAAAGTCCTCGGCGGTCATCTCACGTTCGGCTCGGCTCGCCAGGTATTGCGTGAAATCCCAGGCCGCCAGAGCCCCCAGGCCCGCAAGCGAAAGGATGAACAGTCCCAGAAACACGAAGGGCTTGGAGGGATCCTTCCGGGCGGCGGGTGACTGGGCGATCTTGGAGGCCGGCTTGTCGACTTTTGAGACTGCCTCGGTAGGGACAATCGCATTGGTGCTCACGGAAGCGACCGTATTGGTGTCGAAGGCCGCCGCGGCGTTGGTTGCCGCCGAGGCTTCGATGGGAGCAGGGGGGGAGGTCGCCTCCTGGCGCAACTCGCTCGGCCCGATGGCTTCCACCTTGGAATAGGCGATGCGGAAGCGATTGAAGCAATAGCTCGCTGCCAGAAGAAGTGCCAGATACAGGACCAGCTTGACGGACCGATTCATTGGACACGGTTCTTCTAGGCGGAAGCCGGCAAGGGGAAAAGCGGATTCCTGAGAAAGTGGTGCAGAACTGAGGGTTCCCCCCATTGACTCGACCCCTTGGCATCGGAATGCTCAGCGCGTTCGCCCGAATGAGTCGTTTCCCTTCCGATGTCCTGTGGACCTGCATTGCCACCCCTGAACCGCCCGAGCTGGAACAGGGGCCGCGATCGCAGGTCAAGCCGCTTGCCCTGTTGCAGGAGGAGCTGTCGCTGTTCTTGGGAAAGCATCCACTTGAAGCTGGCCGTGCTCATCGTCTTCGGGCCGTTGCGCTGCTGTATCACGACCACCACGACGAGGCCCACGACTTGGTCCAGGACCTGTCGGATGCAGATGGAGCATTGATCCACGGGATCCTTCACCGCCGCGAACCGGACTACTGGAACGCCAAATACTGGTTTCGTCGCTTCGTCGCCCATCCCGCCCATCTCGCCTTGGGAAAACGCCTGCGGTCGCTGGCGAAAACGCCGGCCGAGGTGGAATCCGTGGCCATATTGACCCTTCCCGGGGCCTTCGATCCCTTTGGATTTGTCGATGCCTGCGAATCGGTGGCCAAAATCCCGGCCACCCACCCCACCTCGGCGTGGTTGCGCCGCGTGCAGCAGGCCGAGTTTGAGGACCTCGTGAACCATCTCCTGGCGTGAACGAGTTCACGACCGTCCTTCAGGCGGTTCTCCCGGTCTTCTGCCTCGCCCTCGCCGGCGTGATTCTGCGCAAGGTCGAGTGGCTCACCGAAGAGGCCGACGCCAGCCTCATGCGCGTGGTGGTGAACGTGCTCACCCCGGCACTCATCCTCGACAAGGTACTGGGAAACACCGCGCTGCGGCGGCCGGAAAACCTGCTGCTGCCGCCGTTGATGGGTTTCGGCGGCGTGGCGGTGGGGGTGTGGATTTGCTGGATACTCCGCAAACGACTCGGACTCGGCAGCGACAAGGAGGAACGCACCTTTGCCTCAGTAACTGGTATCCAGAACTACGGCTACGTGCCCCTGCCCCTCATCGAGCAACTCTTCCCCGGCAACACCACCGGCGTCCTTTTCGTCCACAATCTGGGTGTCGACACCGCCATGTGGACGCTCTGCCTCATCGCCCTGGGCCACGGCGGATGGCGTGAATGGCGACGCCTGATCACCGCCCCGATCCTGGCCATTGTCGGCGCCCTGGCCCTCAACACCGTGCATGCAGACCTGTGGATGCCACACTTCGTCCTCACGACGGCCAAAATGCTCGGGGCCTGCTGCTTTCCGCTCGGCATCGTGTTGATCGGCGCCACCCTCGCCGACTCGTCCCGCGAACTGCGACAGAACCTCGGTCTCCGCCCCATGCTCTGGAGCTGCGCGCTCCGACTAGGCCTGCTGCCGGTGGTGATGCTGCTGGCCGCGCACTTCATTCCGGCCTCGCGCGAGCTCAAGCAGGTGCTGCTAGTCGAAGCGGCCATGCCCGCCGCCGTGTTTCCCATCGTTCTGGCGCGCCACTACGGAGGCGATCGACTGACCTCCATCCGGGTCGTCATCGCCACCTCGCTGATGGGATTCTTCACCATTCCCATCTGGCTCCGGCTGGGAATGAAGTTCATCGCCCTCGGTCCCGAGTAGGC
Organism: Verrucomicrobiota bacterium; assembly: GCA_025354845.1. Lineage (GTDB taxonomy): Bacteria > Verrucomicrobiota > Verrucomicrobiia > Limisphaerales > UBA9464 > CAIVQB01. The sequence continues at coordinate 4,142 of JANXMD010000414.1, forward strand.
CCGAATCGCTTCCGGGACTTGGCTCGATTGTGGGTTCGTGCTTAGGGTCGCGCCAATGGCCACGCATCCGCTCGCCGGCAAGCCGGCACCAACCTCGTCCTTGATCGATGTCGCCGCCCTGGAGCGGGCCTACGCAACGCTGCTGCCCAATCTCGACGATCCGAGTCAACGCGTCGCGTTTGGCACCAGCGGCCATCGCGGCAATCCGCTGGAAGGCTCGTTCAACGACGCCCACATCGCGGCCATCACCCAAGCCGTCTGCGAATTCCGCAAAAATCAGGGCGATCGCGGGCCGCTGTTCCTCGGTCGCGACACTCACGCCGCTTCCACCGTCGCGGAACAGACCGCGCTGGAGGTCTTGGCCGCGCATCACGTGGAAACTCGCATCGCCGCCGACAACGGTCCGACCGCCACACCGGTGGTGTCGCATGCGATCCTCACCTTCAATCACGGCCGCACCAGCGGCCTCGCCGACGGACTGATCATCACGCCATCGCACAACCCACCGCAGGATGGCGGGTTCAAATACAACCCGCCCAACGGAGGGCCCGCCGACACCGATGTCACCGGCTGGATCGAGAAGCGCGCCAACGAACTGCTCACGAAGCGCAATGTCGATGTGCGGCGGCTGGATGCTGCAAAGGCCCGCGCCGCATCCACCACGCGCCCCCACGATTTCACGGCGGCCTATGTTGCGGACTTGGGGTCGGTCATCGACATGGAGGCCATCCGCAAGGCCGGCCTGCGGATCGGCGTCGATCCCCTCGGCGGCGCGTCGCTCCCGCTGTGGAAGCCCATAGCCGAGCGCTACGGACTGGATCTCACTTTGGTCAACGACGGCATCGACCCGACCTTCCGGTTCATGACGTTGGATCACGACGGCAAGATCCGCATGGACTGCTCGAGTCCCTACGCTATGGCCGGACTCGTGGATCTAAAGGACCGCTTCGACATCGCCTTTGGAAATGATCCGGACGCCGATCGCCACGGCATCGTGACCCGCAGCGTCGGGCTCATGAATCCGAACCATTTTCTCGCGGTGGCCATTGCGGACGATGGGTGAGCAGGTAGCGAATGGCCACC
>JANXMD010000427.1 GCA_025354845.1 Verrucomicrobiota bacterium
CCACCGCCACCACCGCCGCCGGAGGTGCTCTGGAAGCTGTCGACAATGGAGATACCGGTCACGCTCTCGAGACCTTGCATGAAGGTGTTCGGATCCACACGGAACTGACGGGTGTGGAGCTGAATCGCCTCCGGAAGACGCTGGGTGAAGACCACGGCGTAGTCTTCAATGGAAATCTTAATGGGCTTCTCAGAGACCTTGGTGATCGCGTCGAGCGCATCGGCAAGGCGGACATTGTGGAGCCCAGGGGTCAAGCGAACGACGACGTTGTTGAGATCAATCGGCTCGGAAGCTGCGGACTGCACCGGTTGACCGGTGGTCGGATCGAGTGTCGGCGGAGCCTGGTTGTTCGGGACGTCGATGCTCGAGCTGATGAGGAAGTTGATGCCCCGGCGTTCTGGATCACGAGCCTTGGCCTGCTCTTCAAGGTACTTAACCACTTCGCTGAGCGGCAGGCCCTCAAACTTGACATCGTTCAGGATGATCCGATCGAGCTTGCTGGCAATGAGCTGACGGCCGCCACCGGTGTGGATCAAGTTGGTCTTGGTCCAGGGATTGGCGATCGGGAGGTTGCTCTTCGGCAGTTCCCAAGCCTGCTCGACTTCGACGATACGATCCTTGGAGGTCAGCGCCTGGGTCTTGGCAGCGCGGGAGAAGCGAGCCTCGCGAATCAGGTTCAAATAGTAGTAGGCGCCCTGATTGTTGGGGTTGTCTTTGACGGCCTTCTGGAGGATTTCCTCAGATTCGTCGAGCTTGCCCATCTGGAACAGGACGACGGCGTCCTGAACCGAGGTGGCCACCTTGATCATGTTGGTCCGGTGGTCTGCGGCGCGTTCCAACACCGCGGTGCTGGGCAGCTTTCCCTGAAGGTCGGCCAGGCGCTGGTCGTTGTCGGCCTTGAAGGAACGGGCCACCGAGTTGGCAGGATTCACCTTTAGGGCACGGGTGACTTGGACGTCGGCCTCACGGGCATCTCCGGCGCGTTGGGCGGCAATGGCCAGCTGGAGACGCACGGCGGAAAGCCCTTCGGCAGTTTGACGGCGCTCGTTCTGGACACTGGCACCAAGCACTTCCGTGAGCGCCCAAGCATCTTCGTACTGCTTCGAGGCAGTCTGAAGATCCTTTTGAGCCACGGCCGCCTGGGCTCCCTCGAGCGTCTTGCGGAGGAGGATGGCCTTTTCCTGGCGTCGGATCGCTTCTTCTTCTGCGACTTGACTCGGGGCTTGCGCCATCACGCCTTGAACTGAGGCGCAGAGGAGCAACACGCGGAGGAGGTTGGACACTTTGGACATGGGGATCTTCTCGGTTGGAACTCGGAAAATGGGTGAAACGGGCGTCGGAGACGGATCAGGGGACGGTGGAGAGCTTGATCGTGGTGCGGACTCGGTTGGGCGCCGAGACTACAATCTCGTCTTTCGCTATGGCAACAATCTTGTAGGAGACACTGGACAAAACGAAGGCCTCATCCACGCGCTTGTGGCTCCAAGTGCGATTCTCGATGGGATAGGTGAGGTCGGCGGCGAATGAGAGCCCCTTGGTGAAGATTTTTTCCTTGGTGAGGGTGACCACTTCACCGCCCTCGAGCAGCTCGATCACGACATCCGTCGGGTTGTCCTTCGGACCGTGAACTTCACGAAGGACGAACAAATCGTTCTTGGTTCCCTCGGTGAGCGAGACAACGGTCGGGCGGCGCTTGTCGGCCTTGCGCTCGTAGTCCCGGGTGACGCTGAATTGATAGCGATACGGTTCGGTCGTTCCCGCAACCATCGAGAACTGAATGGAAAGGTTCAGCGGCTGGGTAGCGGTCAACACCAAACCGCGGGTGCCGGAACCCGAGCCCGGGGTAATGGTTCCGTCGGACTTGTACACCCAAGTAATGGGATTGAAGGTCTTGTGTTCACCAGCGAGCAGCACGGCTGCCGGTTGTGAAAGACGTTCGAGGGAAGCGGTCCCGGCGGCTAGATCGACAGCCTTGGCCTCACCTTGTTTCCCGGTGACCCGCTTGTTCAGTTGCTCGTCGAGTTTTCCGCGCTCGCTGCTCGCCGCCTGGGTCAGAAACAACGCCATGACCGCGACCGCCAGGAGCACCACCCCCAGAACGATCTTGTCGTAATGCGCCTTGAGCTTCTTAAGGAATTGCATGCGTCAACGATTCGATGGGGTTTTGGCCGGCGCTGCCGGAGCCGCCGCGGGTGCGGGGGGCGCCAGTTTGACCACTTCCAGGGCGATCGTCACCCGGAGCGGCTTCTCGTCCAAAGCTGTCTGACCTGCCTTGGTCTGGGTGGTCGGTGCTGCGGGGGCGGTGGGTGCGCCCTGAGGATTCATCTGCGAGGCCCCCCCGCCAAGTCCGTATCGGGCGGCCAGGCCGGGATTCATCCCGTATCGGCGCATCAACGCCATCCGGGGATCCGTCGCTGCCGCCGCCATCGCGGCATTCGGATCTGGGGTCGCAGCAGATGGGTCGGACCCGGTGCTGTGTTCCACATTCACAGTCTTGAGCAGGTAAGCCTCGTGGGAATTGAGGAATCCGGAGAGCACCGCGCCCAGTTCCGTGCTGAAG